>NZ_CAMDRE010000001.1:2700000-3000000 GCF_945906775.1 Citrobacter sp. Marseille-Q6884 | reverse complement strand
GCTGAAAGTCGAAGCCTGGGATCGCACCAATTCGCAGAAACTGAGCGAAGGGATTCTGTTAAGTCTCGATAATCAGATTGATGCCACCACCGGCACCATCAAGGTTAAAGCGCGTTTCAACAATCAGGACGATGCATTATTCCCCAATCAGTTTGTTAACGCCCGCATGCTGGTCGATACCGAGCAAAATGCTGTGGTGATCCCGGCAGCTGCATTACAGATGGGCAACGAAGGCCACTTTGTCTGGGTGCTTAACGCCGAAAACAAAGTCAGCAAGCATCTGGTCAAACCGGGTATTCAGGATAGTCAAAAAGTGGTGATTACCGCCGGGTTGTCTGTGGGCGATCGCGTTGTGACTGACGGTATTGACCGGCTGACGGAAGGTGCAAAAGTTGAAGTGGTAGAGGCACATACTGCCGCTTCTACGGACAATAAAGCCACATCGCGTGAATACGGCAATAAAGGAGCGCGCTCCTGATGCAGGTGTTACCTCCAGGCAACACAGGCGGTCCATCACGTCTGTTTATTTTGCGCCCCGTCGCGACCACCCTGTTGATGGTGGCGATTTTACTCGCCGGGATTATTGGCTATCGCTTTCTGCCCATCGCCGCCTTGCCGGAAGTGGATTACCCCACTATTCAGGTGGTGACGCTCTACCCAGGCGCCAGCCCGGATGTGATGACCTCCGCCGTCACGGCGCCGCTGGAACGTCAGTTCGGGCAGATGTCCGGTTTAAAACAGATGTCGTCACAGAGTTCCGGCGGCGCCTCAGTCGTGACATTGCAGTTCCAGTTGACCTTACCACTGGACGTAGCAGAACAGGAAGTTCAGGCCGCGATTAACGCTGCCACCAATTTATTGCCCGGCGATCTGCCTAATCCGCCGGTCTACAGCAAAGTCAATCCAGCGGATCCTCCGATCATGACGCTGGCGGTCACTTCGACGGCCATGCCCATGACACAGGTAGAGGATATGGTGGAAACGCGCGTCGCGCAGAAAATCTCTCAGGTGTCCGGCGTTGGTCTGGTGACGCTCTCAGGCGGCCAACGTCCGGCTGTCCGCGTTAAACTGAATGCCCAGGCGATTGCCGCGCTCGGTTTGACCAGCGAAACCATCCGTACCGCCATCACCGGTGCCAACGTCAATTCCGCGAAAGGCAGCCTCGATGGTCCCACGCGCGCCGTGACGCTATCAGCCAACGATCAGATGCAATCCGCCGACGAGTATCGGCAGTTAATTATTGCCTATAAAAACGGCGCGCCTGTGCGTCTGGGCGATGTCGCCACCGTCGAGCAAGGCGCGGAAAACAGCTGGTTGGGCGCATGGGCCAATAAGCAACAAGCCATCGTGATGAACGTTCAGCGCCAGCCTGGCGCGAACATCATCTCCACTGCAGACAGTATTCGCCAGATGCTGCCGCAGCTGACGGAAAGCCTGCCGAAATCGGTCAACGTCACGGTGCTTTCGGATCGTACGACCAACATTCGCGCTTCGGTTTCTGATACCCAGTTTGAACTGATGCTGGCCATTGCGCTGGTCGTCATGATCATCTACCTGTTTCTGCGCAATATTCCCGCGACGATTATTCCCGCGGTGGCCGTCCCGTTATCGCTGATTGGTACCTTTGCGGTGATGGTGTTCCTCGATTTTTCTATCAATAACCTGACGCTGATGGCGCTGACCATCGCGACAGGCTTTGTCGTCGATGATGCCATTGTGGTGATTGAGAATATTTCCCGCTATATCGAAAAAGGGGAAAAACCGCTGACCGCCGCCCTGAAAGGGGCTGGGGAAATCGGCTTTACCATTATTTCACTGACCTTTTCGCTGATCGCGGTGTTGATCCCGTTGCTGTTTATGGGGGATATCGTCGGGCGTTTATTCCGTGAGTTCGCTGTGACGCTGGCGGTAGCCATTCTGATTTCAGCTGTCGTATCGCTAACGCTGACGCCAATGATGTGTGCCCGTATGCTCAATCAGGCATCGCTGCGTAAACAAAACCGTTTCTCCCGCGCGTCGGAAAGGTTGTTTGAACGGGTTATCGCCGGGTACGGCCACTGGCTGGCAAAAGTGCTTAACCATCCGTGGCTGACGCTTAGCGTCGCACTCGGCACGCTAGTCCTGAGCGTGATGCTGTGGGTCTTTATCCCGAAAGGGTTCTTCCCGGTGCAGGATAACGGCATTATTCAGGGCACACTGCAGGCGCCACAGTCCAGCTCATTTGCCAGTATGGCCCAGCGTCAGCGCCAGATATCTGACGTCATCCTCAAAGACCCGGCCGTTGAGAGTCTGACGGCGTTTGTCGGTGTTGACGGCACTAACCCGGCATTAAACAGCGCACGTCTGCAAATCAACCTTAAACCGCTGGATGAACGCGCGGATCGGGTACAGAAAGTGATCGCGCGTCTGCAGGACGCCGCGGACAGAGTTCCTGGTGTTGACCTCTATCTCCAGCCCACGCAGGATCTCACCATCGACACGCAGGTCAGCCGGACACAGTACCAGTTTACGTTGCAAGCCACTTCACTTGATGCCCTCAGCACCTGGGTTCCACAACTGCTGGAAAAACTGCGGCAGTTGCCCCAGCTTTCTGATGTCAGCAGCGACTGGCAGGATCAAGGGCTGGTGGCGTATGTGAACGTCAACCGCGACAGCGCCAGCCGTTTAGGCATCAGCATGGCGGATGTCGATAACGCGCTGTATAACGCCTTCGGGCAGCGGTTGATTTCAACAATCTACACCCAGGCAAACCAGTATCGTGTGGTGTTAGAACATGACACCGACAATACGCCCGGCCTTGCCGCGATGGACACAATTCGACTGACCAGCAGTGACGGTGGCGTCGTGCCGCTAAGCGCTATCGCCAGCATTGAGCAACGTTTCTCGCCCCTGTCGATTAACCATCTCGATCAGTTCCCGGTTACCACCATCTCGTTTAACGTACCGGACGATCAGTCGCTGGGCGATGCGGTACAGGCGATACTAGATGCTGAAAAAACATTGAATCTGCCAGCCAATATCACCACCCAGTTCCAGGGCAGCACGCTGGCTTTCCAGGCCGCGCTGGGCAATACCATCTGGCTGATTGTGGCGGCGGTCGTCGCAATGTATATCGTGCTTGGCGTCCTGTATGAGAGTTTTATTCACCCGATTACCATTCTCTCCACGCTGCCAACAGCAGGTGTCGGCGCGTTGCTGGCGCTGATGATTGCCGGTAGCGAACTGGACGTCATCGCCATTATCGGCATCATTTTGCTGATCGGCATCGTGAAGAAAAACGCCATCATGATGATCGACTTTGCCCTTGCCGCTGAGCGTGAGCAAGGTATGACGCCACGGGATGCGATTTTTCAGGCCTGCTTGCTACGTTTTCGTCCCATCCTGATGACCACGCTGGCGGCGCTGCTCGGCGCTTTACCGCTGATGTTAAGTACCGGTGTAGGGGCAGAATTACGCCGTCCATTAGGTATTGGCATGGTGGGCGGTTTACTGGTCAGTCAGGTCTTAACCCTGTTTACCACACCTGTGATTTATCTGTTGTTTGACCGTTTATCGCTGTACGTGAAAAGCCGCTTCCCGCGTCAGGAAGAGGAAGCGTAAATGAAATTTTTCGCCCTTTTCATTCATCGCCCGGTAGCGACTATTTTGATTTCGGTCGCTATCACTCTGTGCGGCATTCTGGGTTTTCGTCTGTTGCCGGTCGCCCCGTTGCCGCAGGTGGATTTCCCGGTGATTATGGTCAGCGCCTCGTTGCCGGGCGCCTCCCCGGAAACGATGGCTTCGTCGGTAGCGACGCCGCTGGAGCGCTCACTGGGACGTATCGCTGGCGTAAACGAAATGACCTCAAGCAGTTCGCTTGGCAGCACGCGCATTATTCTGGAATTTGCTTTCGACCGTGACATCAACGGCGCGGCACGTGATGTCCAGGCCGCGATTAATGCCGCACAAAGCCTGTTACCGAGCGGAATGCCCAGCCGCCCGACATACCGAAAAGCCAACCCCTCCGATGCGCCAATCATGATTTTGACGTTGACTTCGGAGACTTACTCGCAGGGCGAACTGTACGATTTCGCCTCCACACAGCTGGCGCAAACCATCGCGCAGATCGACGGCGTCGGTGATGTTGATGTCGGCGGCAGCTCCCTGCCCGCCGTGCGCGTAGGGCTAAATCCACAGGCGTTATTTAACCAGGGCGTCTCGCTTGACGACGTGCGCAACGCGATCAGCAACGCGAATGTGCGCAAACCTCAGGGCGCGATTGAGAGTGAAATTCATCGTTGGCAGATACAAACCAACGACGAGCTAAAAACGGCGGCAGAATATCAACCGCTGATCATCCATTACAACAACGGCGCAGCCGTTCGTCTGGGTGACGTTGCCTCGGTCAGCGATTCCGTGCAGGACGTGCGTAATGCCGGGATGACCAACGCCAAACCAGCTATTTTGCTGATCATCCGCAAACTGCCGGAAGCCAATATTATCCAGACGGTAGACAGCATTCGGGCCAAACTGCCGGAGTTGCAAACCCTGATCCCGGCGGCCATCGATTTACAAATTGCCCAGGATCGCTCGCCAACCATTCGCGCTTCCCTGGAAGAAGTCGAACAGACTCTGGTTATTTCGGTTGCGCTGGTAATTCTGGTGGTTTTTGTTTTTCTGCGTTCCGGACGCGCGACGCTCATTCCTGCCGTGGCGGTTCCTGTCTCGCTGATCGGCACGTTTGCTGCGATGTATCTTTGCGGATTCAGCCTGAACAACCTGTCATTGATGGCGCTGACCATTGCCACGGGCTTTGTGGTCGATGATGCCATCGTGGTACTGGAAAATATTGCCCGTCACCTGGAAGCGGGCATGAAGCCCCTACAGGCAGCGTTACAGGGGACACGTGAAGTCGGTTTTACGGTGCTTTCCATGAGTCTGTCACTGGTGGCGGTATTCCTGCCCCTGTTATTAATGGGGGGACTGCCGGGACGATTATTACGTGAGTTTGCCGTCACCTTGTCGGTTGCAATTGGCATCTCTCTGCTTGTCTCGCTGACGTTAACGCCGATGATGTGCGGCTGGATGCTCAAATCCAGCGCACCGCGCGAACAGTCTCGCAAACGGGGTTTTGGTCGTGTGCTGGTTGCGTTGCAACAGAGTTACGGCACTTCGCTGAAATGGGTATTACGTCACACGCGTCTGGTCGGTGTTGTTTTACTCGGCACCATTGCGCTGAACATCTGGCTGTACATCTCCATCCCGAAAACCTTTTTCCCGGAACAGGATACAGGGGTATTGATGGGCGGGATCCAGGCGGACCAGAGCATTTCGTTTCAGGCCATGCGCGGTAAACTTCAGGACTTTATGAAGATTATCCGTGACGATCCCGCGGTGGACAACGTCACCGGTTTTACCGGCGGTTCTCGCGTCAACAGCGGCATGATGTTCATTACGTTGAAGCCGCGTGGCGAGCGTCATGAAACGGCTCAGCAGGTGATTGATCGCCTGCGGGTAAAATTAGCGAAAGAGCCCGGTGCAAATCTGTTTCTGATGGCGGTGCAGGACATTCGCGTCGGTGGGCGGCAAGCCAACGCCAGCTACCAGTACACGCTGTTGTCAGATGACCTGGCGGCGCTGCGCGAATGGGAGCCGAAAATTCGCAAAGCGTTAGCCACCCTGCCCCAACTGGCCGACGTCAACTCTGATCAGCAGGATAACGGCGCTGAGATGGCCCTGACCTACGATCGTGACACCATGTCACGGCTCGGGATTGACGTTGAGGCCGCCAACAGCCTGCTGAATAACGCGTTTGGTCAACGGCAAATCTCCACCATTTACCAGCCGATGAACCAATACAAAGTGGTGATGGAAGTGGATCCACGCTACACCCAGGACATCAGCGCGCTGGACAAAATGTTCGTCATCAATAATGAGGGTAAGGCGATACCGTTATCCTATTTCGCCAAATGGCAACCGGCTAACGCCCCGCTGTCGGTGAATCATCAGGGTCTGTCAGCGGCCTCAACCGTTTCGTTTAACCTGCCAACCGGCGCCTCGCTTTCCGAAGCAACAGAGGCCATTAACAGGACCATGACGCAGCTTGGCGTCCCCTCAACGGTGCGTGGCAGTTTTGCCGGTACCGCGCAGGTTTTTCAGGATACGATGAACTCGCAGGTGATCCTGATTATCGCGGCCATCGCGACGGTCTATATCGTACTGGGTATGCTGTATGAGAGCTATGTTCACCCGCTGACCATTCTCTCGACGCTTCCCTCTGCGGGCGTCGGCGCGTTGCTGGCGCTGGAGTTGTTCAATGCCCCGTTCAGCCTAATCGCGCTGATAGGTATCATGCTATTAATTGGCATTGTGAAGAAAAACGCCATCATGATGGTTGATTTTGCGCTGGAAGCGCAGCGAAACGGCAAGTTGAAGCCGGAAGAAGCCATTTTCCAGGCATGCCTGCTGCGTTTTCGTCCCATTATGATGACTACGCTGGCGGCACTGTTTGGTGCGCTGCCGTTGGTATTATCTGCAGGCGATGGCTCTGAACTGCGCCAGCCTCTAGGGATAACCATTGTCGGGGGACTGGTGGTCAGCCAGCTTCTGACGCTCTATACCACGCCGGTGGTGTATCTCTTTTTCGACCGTCTGCGTCTACGTTTTTCGCGTAAAAACAGCAACCCGGTAGCAGATTTATGACAGAACTTCCTGACAGCACCCGCTGGCAACTTTGGATTGTGGCATTTGGCTTTTTCATGCAATCGCTGGATACCACCATCGTCAACACCGCGCTTCCCTCGATGGCCAAAAGCCTCGGGGAAAGCCCGCTGCATATGCACATGGTCATTGTGTCATACGTATTAACCGTCGCCGTGATGCTGCCTGCCAGCGGCTGGCTGGCGGATAAAATCGGCGTGCGGAATATTTTCTTCACCGCCATTATCCTGTTTACGCTGGGATCGCTGTTTTGCGCCGGGTCCAGTACGCTCAACGAGCTGGTCATGTCCCGCGTCTTACAGGGCATCGGTGGCGCAATGATGGTGCCGGTCGGCAGGTTAACGGTGATGAAGATCGTCCCGCGCGAGCAATATATGGCGGCAATGACTTTTGTCACCCTGCCGGGCCAAATTGGCCCTTTGCTCGGCCCTGCGTTAGGTGGGATTCTGGTGGAATATGTCTCCTGGCACTGGATTTTCCTGATCAACATTCCGGTCGGTATCGTCGGAGCGATAGCAACGCTCCTGCTTATGCCCAACTACACCATGCAGACCCGGCGGTTCGATCTTTCAGGATTTATGATGCTGGCGGTGGGCATGGCGGTACTGACGCTGGCGCTGGACGGCAGCAAAGGCACCGGGCTCTCCGACATAACGCTGGCTGCGCTGGTGATCTGCGGCGTTCTGGCGATCCTGCTGTATTTGAAACACGCCCGACATAACCCTCGCGCCCTGTTTAGTCTCAATCTGTTTCGCACCCCCACCTTCTCGTTAGGCCTGTTTGGCAGCTTTGCCGGGCGTATTGGTAGCGGGATGTTGCCGTTTATGACGCCGGTATTTTTGCAGATTGGACTGGGCTTTTCGCCGTTTCATGCCGGGCTGATGATGATCCCAATGGTGCTCGGCAGTATGGGAATGAAACGCATCGTGGTTCAGGTCGTTAATCGGTTTGGCTATCGCCGCGTTCTGGTTGCCACGACGCTCGGCTTGTCGCTGGTCAGCCTGCTGTTGATGACGACCGCCCTGCTCGGCTGGTATTACGTTCTCCCCTTCGTATTGTTTTTACAAGGGATGGTCAATTCAACCCGTTTCTCGTCCATGAACACGTTGACGTTAAAAGATCTGCCTGACGACCTCGCCAGCAGCGGTAACAGCCTGCTCTCTATGATCATGCAGTTATCGATGAGTATCGGGGTCACCATCGCCGGGCTGCTCCTGGGGATGTTTGGTCAACAACATATCGCCGTCGGCAGCGACGCCACCCATACCGTCTTTATGTATACCTGGCTTTGTATCGCACTCATTATTGCACTACCAGCCATTATTTTTGCCCGCGTGCCCAATGACACGCAAACCAACGCAGTGATCTCACGGCGCAAAAGGAGCACCTGATGACGTTCTGGCGGCCCGGTATCACCGGCAAACTGTTTCTGGCGATTTTCGCCACCTGCATTGTGTTGCTGATCAGCATGCACTGGGCCGTACGCTTTAGCTTCGAGCGTGGTTTTATTGACTACATTAAGCATGGCAACGAGCAACGGCTGCAGATGCTCAGTGATGCGCTGGGCGATCAGTATGAGCAGCACGGCAACTGGCGATTCTTGCGCAATAACGATCGTTTTGTCTTTCAGATTCTACGCTCTTTTGAACACGACAATGACGATGACAAACCCGGTCCGGGCATGCCGCCGCACGGCTGGCGTACGCAGTTTTGGGTCGTTGATCAAAATGCCCGTGTGCTGGTCGGCCCGCGCGCGCCGATCCCACGCGACGGTACGCGCCGCCCCATCAAGGTCAACGGCATGGAGGTTGGCGCTGTTATCGCTTCGCCCGTCGAGCGGTTAACGCGTAATACGGATATCAATTTTGATAAACAACAGCGCCGAAGCAGTTGGCTTATTGTCGCGCTTTCGACGCTGTTAGCGGCACTGGCAACCTTTTCACTGGCGCGCAGCCTGCTGGCTCCGGTCAAACGGCTGGTAGAAGGCACGCACAAGCTGGCCGCCGGGGATTTCACCACCCGAGTGGCATCCAGCAGCACCGATGAACTGGGCAAACTGGCGCAAGATTTCAACCAGCTTGCCAGTACACTGGAGAAAAACCAGCAGATGCGCCGCGATTTTATGGCCGATATTTCTCACGAACTGCGCACACCGCTGGCCGTTTTACGTGGCGAACTGGAAGCGATTCAGGATGGCGTACGCCAGTTCACGCCAGAATCGGTAGCCTCGTTGCAGGCCGAAGTCGGTACGCTCACCAAACTGGTCGACGATCTTCACCAGCTCTCTATGTCCGACGAAGGTGCGCTGGCATACCAAAAAACATCACTGGATCTTATTCCTTTGCTGGAAGTCGCCAGCGGTGCATTTCGCGAGCGTTTTGCCAGCCGCGGGTTAACCATACAACTCTCTCTGCCGGACAGCATGACGGTCTTTGGCGACCGTGATCGTCTAATGCAACTGTTCAACAATCTGCTGGAAAACAGCCTGCGCTATACCGACAGCGGCGGCGGGTTGCACATCAGCGCCGAACAGCGTGAACGCATGGTGTTATTAACCTTTGCCGACTCCGCGCCCGGCGTTAGTGAAGAGCAATTACAAAAACTGTTTGAACGATTTTATCGCACCGAAGGTTCCCGTAACCGTGCCAGTGGCGGTTCCGGGTTGGGTCTGGCGATTTGCGTCAACATCGTCCAGGCGCATAATGGCTTCATCCGAGCGAGCCATTCGCCTTTTGGCGGGGTTAGCATTACAGTAGAGTTACCGCTGGAACGCGATTTACAGAGAGATGTATGACTGAGTTACCCATTGATGAAAACACGCCGCGCATTCTGATCGTGGAAGATGAACCCAAACTGGGGCAACTGCTTATCGACTACCTGCGTGCTGCAAGCTATGCCCCTACGCTCATCAACCACGGTGACCAGGTTTTACCTTACGTCCGCCAGACGCCCCCCGATCTGATTTTGCTGGATTTGATGCTGCCCGGCACAGACGGCCTGACTCTGTGCCGGGAAATTCGCCGTTTCTCCGAAGTCCCGATTATGATGGTCACCGCGAAAATCGAAGAGATTGACCGACTGCTCGGGCTGGAGATCGGCGCCGATGACTACATCTGTAAACCCTACAGCCCGCGTGAAGTCGTGGCGCGAGTGAAAACGATCCTGCGCCGCTGCAAACCTCAGCGCGAACTGCAGCAACTGGATGCCGCAAGTCCGTTGATCGTCGATGAGGGACGTTTTCAGGCCTCGTGGCGCGGGAAAATGCTCGATTTAACGCCCGCTGAATTCCGGTTGCTCAAAACGCTGTCACACGAACCGGGCAAGGTGTTCTCCCGCGAGCAGTTATTAAACCATCTCTACGATGACTACCGCGTGGTGACCGACCGTACCATTGACAGCCACATCAAGAACTTACGCCGCAAACTGGAGTCGCTGGATGCGGAGCAGTCATTTATCCGTGCCGTCTATGGCGTGGGATACCGTTGGGAAGCCGATGCCTGCAGGATTGCATAAAGCCCCCCTTTTTCACGGCTCTGCTTCCCGGCAGAGCCTTCCTCACTAGCAACTCGCCAAATATCACCCATACTCTTACTGGCAATACGCTGTCGTTAATAACTGTTTGATATAACACTTTTAATCAAGGAGTTCATATGGCTGGTTGGTTTGAGTTAAGCAAAAGCAGTGATAATCAATTCAGGTTTGTTCTTAAAGCAGGAAATGGAGAAATTATCCTGACCAGTGAGCTTTACGCCACAAAAGGGGCGGCAGAAAAGGGGATCGCGTCTGTGCAGGTTAACAGTCCCCTGAGCGAACGCTACGAGAAAAAAACGGCGACGAATGGCAAATTTCATTTCAACCTGAAAGCCGCGAACCATCAGGTCATAGGTAGCAGTCAACTGTATGCAAGCGAACAATCGCGCGAAACCGGTATTGCGTCAGTCAAAACCAATGGCCCAAGTCAGACGATAAAAGATAAGACCTGATTATCATGATGTCAGCCGGGTTACACACCGCTGTTACCCGGCGTTTTTCTTTACCTGTCTTCCCCGCAGCGCTACAATGCCCGCCCTTAATATGGGGACACTCCCCTAACCGTCTCATAAAGTGAGATGGATCTGACCTGTCATCAGAACGAGAAAACTATGTTTAAACCGGAACTCCTTTCCCCGGCGGGAACGCTGAAAAATATGCGTTACGCTTTCGCTTATGGCGCAGATGCAGTCTATGCGGGCCAGCCGCGTTACTCGCTTCGCGTACGCAACAACGAATTCAATCACGAAAATTTGCAGCGCGGAATCAATGAAGCCCACGAACTGGGTAAAAAATTCTACGTGGTGGTGAACATTGCACCACACAACGCCAAGCTGAAAACCTTTATTCGTGATCTGAAACCCGTTGTGGAAATGGGGCCGGATGCGCTGATCATGTCTGACCCAGGACTTATCATGCTGGTGCGTGAAAACTTCCCGGACATGGATATTCACCTGTCGGTACAGGCTAACGCGGTAAACTGGGCAACGGTAAAATTCTGGAAGCAGATGGGGCTGACCCGTGTGATTTTATCCCGCGAATTGTCGCTGGAAGAGATTGAAGAGATCCGTAACCAGGTACCGGATATGGAGATTGAAATCTTCGTGCACGGCGCACTGTGTATGGCCTACTCCGGTCGTTGCCTTCTCTCCGGCTATATCAACAAACGCGATCCGAACCAGGGAACCTGCACCAATGCCTGCCGCTGGGAATATAACGTGCAGGAAGGCAAAGAGGATGTCGTCGGTAACATCGTACACAAGTACGAACCGATTCCGGTGCAAAACGTCGAACCGACGCTGGGTATTGGCGCGCCAACTGACAAAGTGTTTATGATCGAAGAAGCCCAGCGTCCGGGCGAATATATGACGGCGTTCGAAGACGAACACGGCACTTACATCATGAACTCGAAAGATTTACGTGCGATTGCCCACGTAGAACGCCTGACCCAGATGGGTGTGCATTCGTTAAAAATCGAAGGGCGTACCAAATCCTACTACTACTGTGCGCGTACTGCTCAGGTGTATCGCAAAGCCATTGACGATGCGGCAGCCGGTAAGCCGTTCGACACCAGTCTGCTGGAGACGCTGGAAGGCCTGGCGCATCGCGGTTACACCGAAGGATTCCTGCGCCGTCACACGCATGATGATTATCAGAATTATGAATACGGTTTTTCTGTTTCCGAGCGCCAGCAGTTTGTCGGTGAGTTCACTGGCGAGCGTAAAGGCGAACTGGCAGCCGTTCTGGTAAAAAATAAATTTACCGTTGGCGATAGCCTGGAACTGATGACCCCGCAGGGTAACGTGAATTTCACCCTCGAGCAGATGGAAAACGCCAAAGGCGAAGCCATGCCTGTCGCACCGGGTGATGGTTATACCGTGTGGATGCCCGTTCCGCAGGATATCGATCTGAACTATGCATTGTTAATGCGTAATTTTGCGGGGGAGTCCACCCGCAACCCGCATGCTAAATAGTTAATTACGGTTATTTTTCAGCGTTCGGAAGATTCTTAGAAATCGATCACATACCGTTTCGTTTATTACGGGTATTATCCGCCTGCTGAAAAACATAACCCATAAATGCTAGCTGTACCAGGAACCACCTCCTTAGCCTGCGTAATCTCCCTTACGCAGGCTTATTTTTTGCCTGCTGTTTACGCCATCAATCCACAATAAACAACGTTGCTCCCGTTGCGGTTGATGAGCGATGCGCTTCTGCATGATCGGCCACCTGGTAACTCATACCAGGCTTTAGATCGAACGTGCGGCCATCTTCCAGTTCCGTGCGTAACTCACCTTCCAGACAAAACAGAACGTGTCCTTTCGAACACCAATGATCGGCCAGATATCCCGGCGAATATTCGACAATTCGCACCCGGACATCACCGGCAAAAGCCACTTTCCATGTAGCATATCCAGACTCACCAGGATGCTGCTCGGGAATAACCTGCGACCAGTCGGTCACATGGAATGGAATATTGTCCAGTTTCATCATTTAGCTCCACGGTAAGTCGCCTTCAGGCGAATAAATATCCTCCGGCATAGCCGGAGGTTTTTCAAATGCGCCTGTAAGGCTCTGTTACCAGCCGCGCCCTAACAGGCGCATACGATCTGACATTTGCATCCAACTTCTTTACTTACGGCCCGTAAACGGGCTACCCGGATAAGGGATCGATAACTGCTCTCCCATTTTATCCTCTTCAAGCTGGTGCTTTATGTATTCCTGTATCTTCGCCGTGTTCTTCCCTACCGTATCCACATAGTAACCCCGACACCAGAACTCCCTGTTTCTGTATTTGAACTTCAGATCTCCAAACTGCTCATACAGCATCAGACTGCTCTTCCCCTTCAGATATCCCATAAAACCCGACACACTTATTTTCGGTGGGATTTCCACAAGCATATGGATATGATCTGCGCAACATTCCGCTTCCAGAATTCGTACGTTTTTCCATTCACATAGCTTTCTCAAGATCCCGCCTATTGCTCTACGTTTCTCTCCGTAGAACGCCTGCCTTCGGTATTTCGGCGCAAAAACTATGTGATATTTACAGTTCCATCGGGTGTGCGCTAAGCTCTTTTCGTCCCTCATTGGAACCCCCTTTTGATTTCTTGTTTGACTCTTGCAGTTGCCAGACCGCAAGGTGTTTTAACAAATCAAAAGGGGTTTTAATAACTGGCTCAAAGCTGAAAGCTTTCCGGAACCCCCAGCCTAGCTGGGGGTTTTCTGTGCACAAAAAAAACCGGGCATTACGCCCGGCTCATTAGTGATTAGAACTTAATGTGCAGCTTCTGGCTTGTGCTTTTGCGCACTCTGGAAACTATACGTCAGCTCATTTTTCTCTTTATCCAACTCAACGGTTACCTGACCCCCATCCACCAGCGAACCGAACAACAGTTCGTTTGCCAGTGGTTTTTTCAGGTTGTCCTGAACAACACGCGTCATCGGACGTGCGCCCATTGCGCGGTCATAACCTTTCTCTGCCAGCCAGTTACGTGCTTCCTGGCTGACTTCCAGAGAAACACCTTTCTGATCCAACTGGACCTGCAGCTCGACAATAAATTTATCGACCACCTGATGAATAACCTCTGTGGAGAGATGATCGAACCAGATAATGTTGTCGAGGCGGTTACGGAATTCCGGCGTAAACACTTTTTTGATTTCGCCCATTGCATCAGTACTGTTGTCCTGATGAATGAGGCCAATCGATTTACGCTCAGTTTCACGCACCCCGGCGTTGGTGGTCATCACCAGCACCACGTTGCGGAAATCCGCTTTACGCCCGTTATTGTCGGTCAGCGTACCGTTATCCATCACCTGCAGCAGCAGGTTGAAGACATCCGGGTGCGCTTTTTCAATTTCATCCAGCAGCAGTACCGCGTGAGGATGTTTAATCACCGCATCCGTCAGCAGACCACCCTGATCGAAACCGACATACCCCGGAGGCGCACCGATCAAACGGCTGACAGTATGACGCTCCATATATTCGGACATATCAAAACGCAGCAGTTCAATACCCAGCGCTTTGGACAACTGCACCGTCACTTCCGTCTTACCGACGCCAGTCGGACCGGCGAACAGGAATGAACCGACAGGTTTGTGCTCATGACCAAGACCCGCACGACTCATTTTGATCGCTTCGGTCAGCGCTTCAATGGCTTTATCCTGCCCGAATACCAGCATTTTCAGACGGTTACCCAGATTTTTCAGCGTATCGCGATCGCTCTGCGAAACGCTCTTCTCTGGGATACGCGCAATGCGGGCTACCACGGACTCGATATCCGCCACGTTGACCGTTTTCTTGCGCTTGCTGACCGGCATCAGACGCGCACGCGCACCGGCTTCATCGATCACGTCAATCGCCTTATCCGGCAGATGACGATCGTTGATGTACTTCACCGCCAGCTCAACCGCCGCACGCACCGCTTTTGCGGTATAGCGGACATCATGGTGCGCTTCGTATTTCGGTTTCAGGCCGTTGATGATCTGCACGGTTTCATCGACCGACGGTTCAGTAATATCAATTTTCTGGAAGCGACGCGCTAACGCACGGTCTTTCTCGAAAATGTTGCTGAACTCCTGATAGGTCGTTGAACCAATCACGCGGATCTTGCCGCTGGAGAGCAACGGTTTGATCAGGTTTGCCGCATCTACCTGGCCGCCCGACGCCGCCCCTGCACCGATAATGGTGTGGATCTCATCGATAAACAGGATGCTGTTGGTATCCTGTTCCAGCTGTTTTAGCAGCGCCTTAAAGCGTTTTTCGAAATCACCGCGGTATTTGGTGCCGGCCAGCAGCGATCCGATATCCAGCGAGTAGAGCGTGCAGTCAGCCATGACTTCCGGTACGTCGCCCTGAACGATTCGCCAGGCCAGACCTTCGGCAATCGCGGTTTTACCGACACCGGATTCCCCCACCAGCAGCGGGTTGTTTTTACGGCGGCGGCACAGAACCTGAATGGCGCGCTCCAGCTCTTTTTCCCGGCCAATGAGCGGATCAATCCCGCCCACGCGAGCAAGCTGGTTAAGGTTAGTGGTGAAGTTCTCCATACGGTCCTCCCCGCCAGCTTGTTCTTCGCTATTTGGCTGATTACCTGAGTCAGATGACTGGCTCGGTTCGTCTTTGCGCGTGCCATGAGAAATAAAATTCACCACGTCCAGGCGACTGACTTCATGCTTACGCAACAGATACGCAGCCTGAGATTCCTGCTCGCTGAAGATGGCGACCAGCACATTTGCGCCGGTCACTTCATTACGCCCGGAGGACTGAACATGAAAGACAGCACGTTGCAGTACACGCTGAAAACTCAACGTCGGCTGCGTGTCGCGCTCTTCTTCGCTGGCAGGCAATACGGGTGTGGTTTGTTCAATGAAGGCTTCGAGTTCCTGACGGAGCGCCACCAGATCCACAGAACACGCTTCCAGCGCTTCGCGGGCCGACGGGTTACTGAGCAACGCCAGTAACAAGTGCTCGACGGTCATAAACTCATGTCGGTGCTCGCGCGCTCTGGCGAAAGCCATGTTTAAACTGAGTTCCAGTTCTTGATTGAGCATAGGCACCTCCCCCAATATTTATGCCTGCATTCAGGCTTTTTCCAGCGTACACAGCAACGGATGCTCGTTCTCCCTCGCGTATTTGTTCACCATCGCCACTTTGGTTTCAGCGACCTCGGCGGTATAGACGCCACAGATGGCTTTACCTTGATAGTGAACAGCAAGCATCAGTTGCGTTGCACGTTCTACATCATAAGAAAAGAATTTTTGTAACACGTCAATAACAAACTCCATCGGAGTGTAATCATCATTGACTAATATCACTTTATACATAGATGGCGGTTTTAGCGCGTCGCGCAATTTGTCTTCCGCCAGCAGGTCGAAATCCAACCAGTCGTTCGTCTTGCCCATTGTCAGTCGTCGTTTTCAGTTACGGTTACCGGCAGAATGAGTGGCCGCTGACAAGTACCTATGCGCACAATCAATCTACCTCAATTATTAGATAACTATCATCTATCAGTGTCATCCGCGACATCTGTCACATTCCCGACAATAGCGTTAACTGCTTCAAATTTTGATTCATTTTTATCCGATTCCACCTGTCTGGCGCTTGACGCCCCGCCTGATTTCTCTAAATTGTAGTTTCGAGAGTTGGCGAGGTTTTGAACAGCCCCCACTCCGCCACCGGTTCATTCCATCTTACTTATATAAGATTTACGAAGGATGTCGAAGCATGGAAACGGGTACTGTTAAGTGGTTCAACAATGCCAAAGGGTTTGGTTTCATCTGCCCCGAAGGCGGTGGCGAAGATATTTTCGCCCATTACTCCACCATTCAGATGGATGGTTACAGAACGCTAAAAGCCGGACAATCTGTCCAGTTTGATGTTCACCAGGGGCCTAAAGGCAATCATGCCAGTCTCATTGTGCCTGTCATTGAAGCAGAAGCTGTCGCATAGCACTTCTGTCTCATTGTGTACATCCCGCAGACAAAATGCCAGCCCCGTAGCTGGCATTTTTATTTCTTATTCAATACAGCGTGTTACTCTCGCGCCAGCGCATCAACGGGATCCAGCCGCGCCGCGTTACGCGCCGGCAGCCAGCCAAACAAAATCCCGGTCGCAGTTGAGCACAAGAACGCCGTTAACAGCGCGACGGGTGAGAAGCCAATTTCCCAACCGGGCAGAAAAAGCTGTAGCGTAAAAGCAATCAACATCGACAAACTGATGCCTAAAGCCCCACCCACCAGACACACCAGTACGGCTTCAATTAAGAACTGCTGCAACACATCACTGGCGCGTGCGCCAACCGCCATACGAATACCAATTTCGCGCGTGCGTTCTGTCACCGAGACCAACATAATGTTCATTACGCCTATCCCGCCAACCACCAGTGAAATTACAGCGACCAGCGTCAGGAAGAGCTGTAATGTACGTGTGGTTTTTTCGGCGGTTTTCAAGACGCCATCCATATTCCAGGTGAAGAAATCTTTTTTACCGTGTCGCAACGACAAGAGCCGGGTAAGCTGCTGCTCTGCCTGAGCACTATCGAAACCGTCTTTCACCCGCACGGTAATAGAGTTAAGCCACGATTGTCCCATGATCCGCCCGGACATCGTACTGTAAGGCAACCAGACCCGCAGGATCTTGCTACTGCCAAACATCGACTGCTTCTCTTCAGCCACGCCAATCACGGTAGCAGGCATATTTCCGACGAGGATAACTTCCCCTACGACTTTCGCTTTACTGGGGAACAACTGGCGGCGGGTATTGCTGTCAAGTACCACCACCTGAGCCCGGCCATTGAGCTGCTCGGCGTTAAACGTATTCCCCTCGCTAAACGTCATGCCATAAACGTTAAAGTAGTCTCCGCTGACGCCGTTAGCGCTGGCCGCCACGTCGATGTTCCCATAGCGTAACCGCAGATTTTTCGACACCGCAGGCGTAACGGAGCTGACCCAGGGCTGCTTCTGAATCGCCGTCAAATCATCGTATTTCAGCGCCTGCTGGTATTGCGGGTCGTCGTCACCAAAATCTTTGCCAGGATAGACATCAATGGTGTTCGTCCCGATGGCGCGAATGTCGGCCAGCACCAGTTGTTTCGCGGCGTCCCCGACAACCACAATCGAGACCACGGACGCAATACCGATAATAATCCCCAGCATGGTCAGGAGCGTACGCATCTTATTGGCGGCCATTGCCAGCCATGCCATGGTTAACGCCTCCCGAAAACCGCTGGTAAACTGACGCCAGCCGGACGTCACCGCGACCGTCGGTTCCGCAATACCCCGACCCGCGGAGGACTTTTGTGACGGCGGGTTGCGAACAATTTCGCCATCGCGAATTTCAATCACCCGTTCGGCCTGCGCCGCAACCTGCGGGTCGTGAGTCACGATAATCACCGTATGCCCGCGATCGCGCAGTTGGTGCAGAATCCCCATTACCTCTTCGCCAGAGTGGCTATCCAGCGCGCCGGTCGGTTCATCAGCAAGAATCACCTGCCCGCCGTTCATCAACGCACGTGCAATACTGACGCGCTGCTGCTGCCCACCTGAAAGCTGGGAAGGCTGATAGTCCACCCGATCGCCAAGCCCCAACCGCTGAAGTAATTCCTGAGCCCGGGCCAGTCGTTGCTTACGCTCAGTACCCGCGTAAACCGCCGGTACCTCAACGTTTTGCACCGCCGTCAAATGGGAAAGCAAATGGTAACGCTGGAAGATAAAGCCGAAGTGTTCGCGTCGCAGTTGGGCTAACGCGTCGCCGTCAAGTGTTGAGACATCACGGCCTGCCACGCGGTACGTCCCGCTGGTTGGCTTGTCCAGACACCCCAGGATGTTCATCAGCGTCGATTTCCCCGAGCCAGAGGCTCCGACAATCGCCACCATTTCACCGGCCTGGATGCTCAGGGAAACGTCCTTTAACACTTCGACCTGCCCTTCGCCTGACGGGTAACTGCGGCGAATATTGCGCAGTTCAAGCAACGCCGTCATTGCCCGGCTCCCGGTTTCTCCTCGCCAATAATCACTTCGTCTCCCTCTTCCAGCCCTTTGACGATCTCCACGTCGGTATCGTTGCGAGCGCCGATAGAGACCTCCCGTTCGCGGGTTTCACCGTTGCGCAGCAATCTGACGTTATAACGGTTATTGCCAATCGGATCGCCAAGGGCGGCCAGCGGGATCGTCAGTACATTCTTGACGTCCGTTTGCTGAATATGGACCTGGGCCGTCATATCCAGACGTAAGATCCCTTTCGGGTTCGGGACTTCAAAACGGGCATAGTAAAAGATGGCATCGTTCACTTTCTCGGGTGTTGGCAGCACATCTTTGAGCGTACCTTCATAGCGCGTCTGTGGGTCACCCAGTACGGTAAACCAGGCTTTTTGACCTGGCTGCAGATGAATGACATCGGCCTCAGAAACCTGCGCTTTGACCAGCATCGTGCTCATGTCCGCCAGCGTCAGAATGTTGGGCGCCTGCTGAGCGGCAATCACGGTTTGCCCCTGCAGGGTGGTAATTTGCGTCACCTCACCAGCCATCGGCGCGACAATTCGCGTGTAATCCAGGTTCGTTTTTGCCGTATCGAGAGAAGCCTGATTTCGCTTTATTTGCGCATCAATAGTACCAATTTGGGCCTGTTTGACCGCCATCTCCGTCGCTGCGGTATCCAGATCCTGTTGTGAAACCGCCTGTGTTTTCGCCAACTGCTGCTGACGAGAAAGCGTCACGCGCGCGAGTTTCCACTCGGCTTCGGCCTGCAAGCGTTGAGCGCGTAATTCCATGAGTGTCGCTTCAACTTCTTTGATCTGGTTTTGTGCCTGTTCGGGATCGATAACCCCGAGCAACTGATCTTTTTTAACTTTATCGCCAATCGCCACGGATAACGTTTTTAACTGCCCGCTGACCTGCGCCCCGACATCAACTTTACGCAGCGCATCCAGTTTCCCGGTTGCCAGCACGCTTTGCTGGAGATCGCCTGGACGAACAATTAACGTTTGGTAATGGGGTAATGGTGCGTTGAGCGTTCTCCAAAGTGAAACTATCGCCACAATAATGATGATGACGATGAGAAAATAGCGTTTTTTGATTTTTCCTTTGAGCTTCATAAAAGTCCCAACTTTCCCCAATACTTCCACCAGAGTGGAGAGATATACATCAACGATAAATAAGCGTTGAAAAATGCAAAGAATAACAGAGTTATTGATGAATGGTTAAGATCCACTGTGCTGAAATTAGTGCCAGGGTATCAATTGGATTGTTATTATGAGCCAACTAACTGAAAGCACTTTTTATTCTGCCAAACCAACAACAGGTTTTAGCGTTTTTTACAGTTTAATGACCGGTCATTTGCGTCCCAGTAACCTATGGCATAAGCGAAGCTTTCGCCGTAAGTTTATCTGGCGTTCATTACTGACACCACGACTGACTCGCGAATTGATGGCAGAGCTAGCACAGTGGCCGGATCTTGATAACGTCCTTGCCCGTCAACCCCGATTGCCGGTTCGTTTGCATCGCCCCTATCTCGCATTAAACTTATGTCGGAAAATGAAACTGGATGCTGTGCGTTTTCATTATCATGTCATCCGACATTTTTTTTCACCCACGGAATTTAGCAACTACCTAAGCCAGGATGGCTTGCAACTGGCGAAAATTGAAGGCAAAGATAATGAAATATTTACCTTACTCATTGCCTCATTCATTGCACTGGACAAAGAGGGTGAAAGCACTATTTTAATGCATAATAGTGATGGCGACACTTTGGCTGAAATGACGTTTACCTGCTGCGAATATGATGATAAAAGCACGCTTTTTATTGGGGGATTACAAGGGGGCAGCCGAACAATGCCCCACGAAGCAATACAAAAAGCCACTAAATCCTGTCACGGAATTTTCCCAAAACGTATTGTTATGGAAGCGATTTGTCGTTTAGCCGAACAGCTGAATATCGAAAAAGTGATGGCGGTAAGTAATGAGCAGCATATCTTTCGCAGTCCACGTTACCATGACAAAAACAAGGTTATTCTTTCTGACTATAACGCTTTTTGGGAATCTGTTGGCGGGGAATGTGACAGCCGCGGCTATTATCATATTCCCCGTTCGCTGGCGCGAAAGCACATAGAAGATATTGCCAGTAAAAAACGCGCCGAATATCGCCGTCGCTATCAATTACTGGACAATATAGACGAGCAGTTGTCGCAGCTGTTCCACCACTAATCCGCCCGTCCTCGCGCCAGCCAGAGCACACGCGAAAACATTTTTCTGAGTAGGGTCGGCACGGCCTCAACGCCGCGCCGACCCGCTTCCATCGCCACTTCAATTGCCAGATCCGGTTTTGACGAACGGTGGATGGCCTTCGAGATAATCTTGCGCATATTCATTGGCACATTTTCCGGAAGTTGCGCCACGCGATGAAAAACATCAGAAAACCCCTGCCGGTACATAAAGTGTTCCATATCCAGTGCAGGCAGCATGGTCAAATGCTCGCGCTCTTCTTCCCTGTCATTATTCAGCAGACTGCGCACCGTGGCGGCATATTTCTTCCCGGCTTCATCGCCATCGACCAGCACATGCCACTCGATGCCCATACGTCGGGCGAATCTCACCAGCGGTTTAAGGCCAGACTGCGCAAACTCAATGACTTTAATCCCTTCGGCATCAAAATGGTGGCCACACTGACGAGCCAGTTCGTTAATCACCCAGGTTTCTGTCTCCCCTTCCACTAACAGCCAGCAGCGGGCAAATAACGATGACGCGCGGTTAAAACGAATATGAAAGGCAATACGCCGCCCGTCCTCCGCGCTGAGTCCCCCTGGTCCCAGTCTCCAGGCCGCGACACGGGACGATTCACGCACCAGACGAACCACATGTTCAACGGGCGTCAGTGACAGGAGCTCGCCGGAGTTGGTGGTTGCCACGCGCTGCAGAGGTAATAAATTCAGTAACTGCCAGGCGACCGACAGCATAATGGGATGTAAACGTGTTTCGGGATCTTCAACCAACAACAACGGGCGGGCGTCTTTATCCAGCCTGAGCGATCCTTTGGCCTGTAACAGCGTGGAAAACAGCCCCAGCAGGATCACGCGGTGCGTGCGCCCGCCAGGTTTATCAATCATGCGGTTAATCACATCCAGATAACGCCAGCTACGCTGCTCGTTATTGGAACGACGGCGCATCAGGCGATAACGGGACTGCCCCGCCCCCTGCTCTGAAAAGTAGTGCTCCAGCAGTTGTACCATGGCCGACAGCCCCTGACGAATCTGCCCATCGGTCAGATTTTGTGGCCGGTTCGCCAGCTCACGCGCCAGGAAATCCAGTTGCCGGGCGGTCACTTCCACTTCAGCCACATCCGGCACTGTACCGTTGCGGATCCGGCGCATAAAACGCGCATCGCGCAGGCGTAATACCGGCATCAGGCGCACAAGGTGACTGGCCAGTTCGTTAATGTTGTCGAGGGACAACGGATGCCCCTCGCCATCGAGGAAACTGCGTAGCGTCATGACGCTACCGTCATCCGCACATTCACCTTCCAGGCGATAGAAAATACGGTGATAGTTGTCATGACACGGCGACCAGCAAGCTTCGAGCGGACGATAACGACGTACCCGATGGCGACCGGGTTGAGATTCACGAAACGTCAGGATGATGTGCAGATGATGTTCCCGGCCCTGAATATCACCGGGGGGAAACCAGAAATCCTCACGGTCAAAATGGTACAACTCCGATTCCGGTGACAGCAGCAGGGTTAACGCATCCAGCAGGCTGGACTTACCCCATGCGTTCTCTCCAATCAGCACGTTGTTCTGCTCCAGCATCAACGACAGCCGGTTAATGCCACGAAACCCCACAATCTCAACGCGTTCGAGAATCATATAGCCTCCGGGAATGCTAACTTTTTCCTTCAAGTTATCAGGAGTATAACGGTAAGAAGGCGTGCAGAACACCCGCTATCACGCAAACATATATCCGCAACAATAAAAATATAAGAATATTCTTCTTAAAGTTTCCTCTGAATATTATTACAGGATACAACCATCAGCTTATTGTAATTGCACTATGCTTGTTTCATCTCAACGCCCAAAAAGGATTATCATCATGTTGGCTTAAATCAAATTTTTATTATTAATTTAAGTGGAAAAGGGATGATGTTTTTATCTAAAATAAGCGTTCTTTAATCGTCGTCCCTTTTAGCGATGAATAACCGGGTATAACAACAATCCCGGAACTTTTAATTGAGGTGGTTATGTTCAGGAAATTAGCAGCCGAATTCTTCGGTACATTCTGGCTTGTCTTTGGTGGCTGCGGGAGCGCCGTGCTGGCCGCAGCATTCCCGGAGTTAGGGATTGGCTTTGCCGGCGTTGCGCTGGCTTTTGGTCTCACCGTTTTAACCATGGCATTTGCCGTTGGTCATATTTCAGGTGGCCATTTTAACCCGGCAGTGACATTCGGTTTATGGGCGGGCGGTCGTTTCCCGGCAAAAGACGTTATTGGTTATGTTATTGCTCAGGTTGTGGGCGGTATTGTGGCTGCAGCGGTTCTGTATCTTATTGCCAGCGGTAAAGCAGGCTTTGATGCTACTGCCAGTGGATTTGCCTCGAACGGCTACGGTGAACATTCTCCTGGCGGTTATTCCATGCTTTCTGCCATCGTGATTGAAATTGTTCTGACCGCAGGTTTCTTATTAGTCATCCACGGCGCGACCGATAAACACGCACCAGCCGGTTTCGCACCGATTGCCATTGGTCTTGCCTTGACGTTGATTCACCTGATCAGCATTCCGGTGACCAACACGTCCGTAAACCCGGCACGTAGTACCGCCGTTGCTATCTTCCAGGGCGGCTGGGCATTAGAACAATTGTGGCTGTTCTGGGTAATGCCGATCATCGGCGGGGTCCTCGGTGGCCTTATTTATCGCACCCTGTTGGAAAAGCGCGATTAACAGTTAGCAAAAAGACCTGATAATTCATCAGGTCTTTTTCTCTCATCCGATATTTCCTTTTATTTGCAACTTTACTCCCCTCTTTGCATTGAGTAGTGTGTGTTGGCGCATTTCGCCTTACTTCTCTGCAAGGACCGGTTGTTCATGTTTTCAGGACTGTTAATCATTCTGGTCCCACTTATTGTGGGTTATCTTATTCCGCTTCGGCACAGGGCCGCATTAAAACTCATCAATCGCCTGTTGAGCTGGATCGTCTACCTTATTCTCTTTTTTATGGGTATCAGCCTGGCGTTCCTGGATAATCTCGCCAGTAATCTGTTATCCATTCTTCATTATTCCGCCGTCAGCGTGACGGTCATTCTCTTGTGTAATATTGCGGCGCTGCTCTGGCTGGAGCGTTCACTGCCCTGGCGGCATAACCACCAGCAGGAGAAGCTGCCTTCGCGCATTGCTATGGCGCTTGAGTCGCTACAACTTTGTGGCGTCGTCGTGCTGGGTTTTCTGCTTGGACTCACCGGATTTTCCATGCTGCAGCACGCAACCGAAGCCAGCGAATATACATTGATCTTTTTATTGTTCCTTGTCGGTATCCAGTTACGTAACAGCGGTATGACGTTAAAGCAGATTGTCCTGAATCGTCGCGGGATGATTGTGGCCGTCGTCGTGGTTGCCAGTTCACTGCTGGGCGGCGTCATCAACGCATTAATCCTCGGTCTGCCGCTGAAAACCGCCCTGGCGATGGCATCCGGGTTTGGCTGGTACTCGCTTTCCGGCATTCTGTTAACGGAATCCTTCGGCCCGGTGATTGGTAGCGCCGCATTCTTTAATGACCTGGCGCGCGAACTGATTGCCATTATGCTGATTCCCGGCCTGGTGGGCCGCAGTCGCTCCACCGCATTAGGGCTCTGTGGCGCCACATCAATGGATTTCACCCTGCCGGTGTTACAACGCAGCGGCGGTCTGGAGATGGTACCTGCGGCTATCGTTCACGGCTTTATTCTGAGTCTGTTAGTCCCCCTTTTAATGGCTTTTTTCTCCGCCTGAGACCTGGACTCATACCTCTCTGGCGGTAGTCATCTACCGCCAAAATTGAGCTAAATCAATCTCCCTGCAAGTTGTAGCAGAAATCCCTTTAATCCCTTCGCGCACAGGCATAACCTTAAACATGTATATTAAATATAACTTTAAAAAGGTGTGACCATGTTTTGTGTGCAATGTGAACAAACCATCCGTACTCCGGCAGGAAACGGCTGCTCTTACGCGCAGGGTATGTGCGGTAAAACAGCGGAAACCTCCGATCTGCAGGATCTCCTGATTGCCTCCCTACAAGGTCTGTCTGCATGGGCGGTTAAAGCGCGTGAATACGGCATCATCGACCATGAAGTTGATAACTTTGCGCCACGCGCATTCTTCTCCACGCTGACTAACGTTAACTTCGACTCCCCACGCATTGTCGGCTATGCCCGTGAAGCCATCGCCATGCGCGATGCACTGAAAGCACAATGTCTGAATATTGATGCTAACGCGACTGTCGATAACCCAATGGCTGATCTGCAACTGGTCAGCGCCGATCTGGGTGATCTGCAACGTCAGGCGGCTGAATTTACCCCGAATAAAGACAAAGCAACCATCGGTGAGAACATTCTCGGCCTGCGTCTGCTTTGCCTGTACGGCCTGAAAGGCGCGGCAGCTTACATGGAGCACGCGCATGTTCTCGGTCAGTACGACAATGATATCTACGCTCAGTACCACAAAATCATGGCATGGCTGGGTACCTGGCCTTCCGATATGAACGCTCTGCTGGAGTGCTCTATGGAAATCGGCCAGATGAACTTTAAAGTGATGAGCATTCTGGATGCCGGTGAAACCACCAAATACGGTCACCCGACGCCGACTCAGGTTAACGTGAAAGCGACCGAAGGTAAGTGCATCCTGATTTCTGGTCACGACCTGAAAGACCTCTACAACCTGCTCGAGCAAACCGAAGGCACCGGCGTTAACGTCTATACCCACGGTGAAATGCTGCCGGCACACGGCTACCCGGAACTGCGTAAGTTCAAACACCTGATCGGTAACTACGGCAGCGGCTGGCAGAACCAACAGGTTGAATTCGCCCGTTTCCCAGGTCCTATCGTGATGACCTCTAACTGCATCATCGATCCGACCGTTGGCGCGTACGACGACCGTATCTGGACCCGTAGCATTGTCGGTTGGCCGGGTGTCAGCCACCTCGAAGGCGACGACTTCGGACCGGTTATCGCTCAGGCACAGCAAATGGCTGGCTTCCCGTACAGCGAAATTCCGCACCTGATCACCGTTGGTTTCGGTCGTCAGACACTGCTGGGCGCTGCTGATACGCTGATTGACCTGGTGAGCCGCGAAAAACTGCGTCACATCTTCCTGGTGGGCGGCTGTGACGGCGCGCGTGGCGAACGTAACTACTTTACCGATTTCGCTACCAGCGTACCGGACGACTGCCTGATCCTGACACTGGCCTGCGGTAAATACCGTTTCAACAAACTGGAGTTCGGTGATATCGAAGGTCTGCCGCGCCTGGTCGATGCGGGTCAGTGTAACGACGCTTACTCTGCCATCATCCTGGCGGTCACCCTGGCGGAAAAACTGGGCTGTGGCGTGAATGACCTGCCGCTGTCTCTGGTGCTCTCCTGGTTCGAACAAAAAGCGATTGTTATTCTGCTGACTCTGCTGTCTCTGGGCGTGAAAAACATCGTAACCGGTCCGACGGCACCTGGCTTCTTCACCCCGGATCTGCTGGCTGTACTCAACGAGAAATTCGGTCTGCGTTCTGTGACCACCGTTGAAGAAGACATGAAGCAGCTGCTGAGCGCGTAAGGAGTTAAGTCATGACAATGCCAACCCATCAGTGCCCGTGGCGGATGCAGGTTCATCACATCCATCAGGAAACGCCGGATGTATGGACAATTTCGTTGCTGTGCCACGATTATTATCCCTACCGTGCCGGGCAGTATGCACTGGTTAGCGTGCGTCACTCCGCGGACACGCTGCGTGCCTATACCCTCTCCTCAACGCCGGGGGTTAGCGAATACATTACGCTGACCATCCGCCGGATTGACGACGGTGCAGGTTCACAGTGGTTAACCCGCGACGTGAAGCGCGGCGACTATATCTGGCTGTCCGACGCCATGGGTGAATTCACCTGTGAAGATAAAGCGGAAGACAAGTTCCTGATGCTGGCGGCTGGCTGTGGTGTTACGCCAATCATGTCCATGCGTCGCTGGTTGGCAAAGTACCGTCCGCAGGCCGATGTGCAGGTGATCTTTAACGTACGTTCGCCGCAGGATGTGATATTTGCCGACGAATGGCGTGAGTATCCGGTGACGTTAGTCGCTGAAAACAACGCGACCCATGGCTTTGTTTCCGGCCGACTGACCACCGAACTGCTGAAAAACGTACCGGATCTGACTTCACGTACCGTGATGACCTGCGGCCCGGCGCCGTACATGGATCTGGTCGAAAAAGAGGTGAAAGCGCTTGGCGTAACACGCTTCTTTAAAGAGCAGTTCTTCACCCCGGTTGCGGAAGCCGCCACCAGCGGTCTGAAGTTCACCAAATTGCAGCCCGCGAAAGAGTTTTATGCGCCGGTAGGCACCACGCTGCTGGAAGCTTTGGAAAGCAACAAAATGCCGATCGTCGCCGCGTGCCGCGCAGGTGTTTGCGGTTGCTGCAAAACCAAAGTGGTAGACGGCAATTACACGGTGAGCAGTACCATGACGCTAACAGAGGCAGAAATTGCCGAGGGGTATGTGCTGGCATGTTCCTGCCATCCGCAGGGCGATTTAGTGCTGGCGTAATGCGTCGGTATGTAATGTAAAAAAGGCTGCCTGGTGATATCGGGCGGCCTTTTTTTTACGCGGCCAGGCGTTGCTAAATTCCTGATTCCCTACCCACCTCAGCAAAATAACCCCTTCCCCCGTCAATTTATCGGCCACACTTACTCTTCGCAGACGTAGCAAAACGCCAACCGTAAGATTGCGCTTTCCAAAAAGGAACCCCATGAAAAAAGTGGCCATCATCGGTGTCGGCCCCACAGGCATCTATACGTTTCATGCTCTGGTTGAACGCGGTGAACCGCTGGAGATACAGCTCTATGAGCAAGCAAAGGAAGCCGGCGTGGGCATGCCTTACAGCAGCGACAATGCCGCAGAACATATGCTTGCAAACATTGCCAGCATTGAGATCCCACCGATTTACATCAGTTATCTGACGTGGTTACAGAACCAAAGCGATGACTACCTGGCGCAATTTGATATTGAACGCACGTCTTTGCATGAGCGGCAATTTTTACCCCGGGTGATCCTCGGCGACTATTATCGCGATCGCTTTTTAGCCATCGTCGATAAGGCGCATCAAACCGGTTTTGAGATCCGTGTAAGTGAATCCAGTGAAGTCACCGATCTGCAGGCGACCCCGGACGGCATCGCCCTGTGGATCAACCACGCTTGTGCACCAGTCAGGGTAGATTTTGCGGTGATTGCCACCGGTCATCTGTGGCCTGAAAAGGATGTCCCGGGGCGAAAATTTTTTCCCAACCCGTGGACCGGCCTGATGGAGGCGAAGATTAATGCCTGCCGGGTGGGTATCCTGGGCACCTCGCTCAGCGCTATCGACGCGGCGGTGGCCGTGGTCAGTCAACATGGTACCTTTCACACCGATACTGACAATTCTGTTCATTTTGTACGCAGCCCCGGAAGTCAAAATCTGAAGCTCACCCTGATGTCGCGCACCGGCGTCCTGCCAGAGGCCGATTTCTACTGTCCTCTCCCCTATGAACCGCTCAATATCGCCACCGGGCAGGCGGTTGAACACGCTATAGCGCAGGGCCAAAAAGGCCTATTGGATCGTATCTTCCAGCTTATCGTGGAACAACTGCAAGACGCAGCACCCCAGTGGAGTCGGCAGGTCGCGCTCCAGACGCTGACAGCCGATACGTTCTCCGGGGTCTATTTTGCCGACAGGATCACCCACGATCCTTTTGACTGGGCGAAACGCAACCTGATGGAAGTTGAACGCAACAAACAAGAGCAGCACACCGTCGCATGGCGTTATACCCTGCTGCGTCTACACGAAGTTATCGAACCCATCGTCCCTCATCTTGACGATGCCGATGAAAAACGCTTCAAGCGTGGCCTGGCGCGCGTGTTTATCGATAACTATGCAGCAATCCCTTCTGAGTCCATCCGCCGGCTACTGGCCCTGCACGACGCCGGTCTGATAGAGATCCTGGCGCTGGGGCCGGATTATGCGCGTACGCATGAGCAGGAAATGACGGTTATCGACCACAATAACCAGCGTAGCGAATTTGATGTCTTTATCGATGCCCGAGGGCAGAAAGCCCTGAAGAGCAAAGATATCCCATTTCCAACGTTACGCCATCAGCTCCTCGCCTGTGGCGATGAGATCCCGGATATCGGTGAAGATTACACGCTGCAAGCACCGGAGAGCGCCCGCAATCGCATCGCCTTTGGCGGCCTGCCGTGGTTAATGCACGACCGTCCTTTTATTCAGGGACTGGTGGTCTGCGCCGAAATAGGTGCCGCCATGGCAAATGCACTGACGCAACGCACCGTGGGGCGTCGGCGGAAACTGTGGGGAAGCGGTGAGATTGACTAGCGGCTTGATGACATTAAGAGGCGAGCAGAGATATTCATCCCTTCCCGCCTCTGCATTGACAGCCGGATGGCAACCTACCGCCAGGCCGAATTTTTCACGACGGAGAAACGCCCCGCGCCCAAAAACGCCACTGCCAGTGCGCCAATAAAAAAATACACCAGACTTTCAATCGCCCATGCGCCCGTTTTATCCAGCGACCCGGTTTCCCCCATCCCAACCATCAGCCACGCGACAACCATCGTAAACGCCAATCCTAATGCTGCCGGACGCGTCAGAATCCCAAGAATAATCAGGCACGGAGCCAGAACCTCGCCCAGCAAAACCCCATAAGCGATAAAGCCAGGAAAACCTTTGGCAACCAGCATGCCGCTGATGCCATCAATACCTGCAAAAAGTTTATGTAACCCGTGAAACAGCATCAGCCCGCCAACTGCGAGGCGTAACAAAAGCTTGCCAGCGTCTTCATGCGTCAACGCTCTGTTTAGCGCGTTTAATAGTTTTGTAACCATTTGAATTTATTCCTTGTTTTACCATGCCTACAGCCAAATTACGCTTTATCTGCATGAAATGTAAGCTGCCGAAAATAAGGGGGAATGAAAAGCAGAACCCTTATCTTCATCTAAACTTGTAACCGGTATCACATTAAAGGAGATGGAAAACCATGAAACAAACGGTTGCCGCTTTTATCGCTAAAACCCTTGAACAAGCGGGTGTGAAACGTATTTGGGGTGTTACGGGTGACTCACTGAATGGCCTTAGCGACAGTCTGAATCGTATGGGGACGATAGACTGGATGCCGACCCGTCATGAAGAAGTCGCCGCGTTTGCCGCCGGCGCAGAAGCGCAGTTGACGGGGGAACTGGCGGTCTGCGCCGGTTCATGCGGTCCGGGCAACCTGCACCTGATTAACGGCCTGTTTGATTGTCACCGTAACCACGTGCCGGTTCTGGCCATTGCCGCGCATATACCCTCCAGTGAGATTGGCAGCGGCTATTTTCAGGAGACCCACCCGCAAGAGTTGTTCCGCGAATGTAGCCACTATTGCGAGCTGGTTTCCAGCCCTGAACAGATCCCACAGGTGCTGGCCATTGCCATGCGTAAAGCGGTATTAAACCGCGGTGTCTCGGTGGTGGTTTTACCGGGTGACGTCGCATTAAAACCAGCCCCGGAAAGCGCCAGTACTCACTGGTATCACGCACCGTTACCCGTGGTCACGCCAGCAGAAGAAGAGATTAAAAAACTGGCGCAACTGCTGCGCTATTCCAGCAATATCGCATTGATGTGTGGCAGCGGATGTGCTGGAGCCCATCAGGAGCTGGTCGAGTTCGCCGCTAAAATCAAAGCGCCCATCGTTCATGCCCTGCGCGGGAAAGAACATGTGGAATACGACAACCCGTACGATGTAGGTATGACCGGTCTCATTGGTTTTTCATCGGGTTTCCATACCATGATGAATGCCGACACGCTGATTTTGCTCGGTACGCAATTCCCCTATCGCCCGTTCTATCCGGCCGACGCCAAAATTATTCAGATTGATATTAATCCGGCAAGCATTGGCGCGCACAGTAAGGTCGATATGGCGCTGGTGGGCGATATTAAATCCACACTTCGCGCCTTGCTGCCGTTGGTGGAAGAGAAAACTGACCGCCAGTTTTTAGATAAAGCGCTGGAGCACTATCGTGATGCGCGCAAAGACCTGGATGATTTAGCCAAACCCAGTGAAAAAGCCATTCACCCGCAGTATCTGGCACAGCAAATCAGCCATTTTGCCGCCGACGATGCGATCTTTACCTGTGATGTCGGCACGCCTACCGTTTGGGCAGCACGCTATCTGAAAATGAACGGCAAACGTCGTCTGCTCGGGTCGTTTAACCATGGCTCGATGGCGAATGCGATGCCCCAGGCGCTGGGCGCGCAGGCAACAGCCCCTGGACGTCAGGTGGTCGCCATGTGCGGCGATGGCGGCTTTAGTATGCTGATGGGAGATTTTCTTTCGGTCGTACAGATGAAGCTGCCGGTAAAAATTATTGTCTTCAACAATAGCGTACTGGGGTTTGTGGCGATGGAGATGAAGGCCGGTGGCTATCTGACCGACGGCACCGAACTGCACGATACCCACTTTGCGCGCATTGCCGAAGCATGTGGGATCACCGGTATTCGCGTGGAAAAATCGTCGGAGGTTGATGAAGCGCTGCAAAGAGCAATGTCTATCGATGGCCCGGTACTGGTTGATGTGGTCGTGGCGAAAGAAGAACTGGCCATTCCCCCCCAAATCAAACTCGAACAAGCGAAGGGTTTCAGCCTGTATATGCTGCGCGCGATCATCAGTGGACGCGGCGATGAGGTGATCGAACTGGCGAAAACCAACTGGCTCAGGTAAAACAGAGGGCATTACCTCACATTACAAGGAATGCCCGTGATCGATTTACGCAGTGATACCGTTACCCGGCCGAGCCGCGCCATGCTCGAAGCAATGATGACCGCCCCGGTCGGGGACGACGTGTACGGTGATGACCCTACCGTCAATGCCCTTCAACAATACGCCGCTGAGCTTTCTGGCAAAGAAGCGGCGATTTTCTTACCGACCGGTACCCAGGCTAACCTGGTTGCGTTACTCAGCCACTGTGAACGGGGTGAGGAGTACATCGCAGGCCAGGGGGCACATAACTATTTGTACGAGGCAGGCGGTGCCGCGGTGCTCGGCAGCATTCAGCCGCAGCCCATTGATGCTGCCCCGGACGGCTCTCTGCCACTGGATAAAGTGGCAGCCAAAATCAAGGCGGACGATATCCATTTTGCCCGTACGCGCCTGCTCAGTCTGGAAAACACCCACAACGGTAAAGTGTTGCCCCGTGAGTATCTGAAGGAGGCCTGGGAATTTACCCGTGAGCGAAATCTAGCGTTGCATGTTGATGGCGCACGTATTTTTAACGCCGTTGTCGCCTACGGCTGCGAGCTGAAAGAGATTACCCAATATTGCGACTCGTTCACCATTTGTCTCTCCAAAGGGCTGGGAACGCCGGTAGGCTCGCTGTTAGTCGGTAGCCATGACTACATTAAACGTGCCATTCGCTGGCGTAAAATGACCGGTGGCGGGATGCGTCAGGCCGGAATTCTGGCGGCAGCCGGACTGTATGCGCTGAAAAATAACGTGGCGCGTTTGCAGGACGATCATGACAACGCGGCCTGGATGGCAGAGCAGTTGCGTGAAGCGGGCGCAGATGTGATGCGTCACGACACCAATATGCTGTTTGTCCGCGTCGGTGAAGAGCATGCCACCGCACTGGGCGAGTATATGAAAGCGCATGATGTACTGATTAACGCCTCCCCGATCGTGCGCCTGGTGATGCATCTTGATGCCTCGCGTGAACAACTTGCTGAAGTCGTCGCCCACTGGCGCGCCTTTTTAACCCGCTAAGGAGATGGGCGTGCCGCAACGGATTTTGGTTCTGGGTGCCAGTGGCTACATTGGTCAGCATCTGGTGCAAGCGCTCAGCCAGCAAGGGCATCAGGTTCTGGCGGCGGCACGTCGCATTGAGCGGCTGGAAAAGCAACAACTGGTCAACGTCAGTTGCCATAAGATCGATCTCAACTGGCCGGATAACCTGCTTCCCCTGCTGACCGGAGTCGATACGGTCTATTATCTGGTGCACGGGATGGGCGAAGGCGGCGATTTTATCGCCCACGAGCGTCAGGTCGCACTGAATGTCCGTGATGCGCTGCGTAACACGCCTGTTAAGCAACTGATTTTCCTCAGTTCATTGCAGGCGCCTAAACATGAGCAATCCGATCATCTGCGCGCCCGCCAGATAACGGCAGACACCCTGCGCGGCTCCGGTGTGCCCGTGACGGAGTTACGGGCGGGAATCATCGTAGGGGCAGGCTCAGCCGCGTTTGAAGTGATGCGTGACATGGTCTACAACCTGCCCGTACTCACGCCGCCGCGCTGGGTACGTTCACGCACCACGCCAATTGCACTGGAAAACTTGCTGCACTATCTGGTCGCCTTGCTGGATCACCCCACAAGCGAACATCGTATTCTCGAAGCCGCAGGGCCACAGGTATTAAGCTACCAGCAACAGTTCGAGCATTTTATGGCAGTTAGCGGCAAGCATCGCCTGCTCATCCCGATCCCCTTTCCCACTCGCTGGATCTCCGTCTGGTTTTTAAATGTGATCACCTCGGTTCCTCCGACGACGGCAAAAGCGCTGATACAGGGGCTAAAACACGATCTGCTGGCCGATGACAGCGAACTCCGTGCGCTGATCCCGCAAAAGCTGATCACCTTCGATGATGCGGTACGCAGTACGCTCAAAGAAGAAGAGAAGCTGGTCAACTCCAGTGATTGGGGTTACGACGCACAAGCCTTCGCACGCTGGCGTCCTGAATATGGCTATTTCGCCAAGCAGGCCGGTTTTAGCGTGAATACTTCCGCCAGCCTCAGCGCACTGTGGCAGGTGGTGAACCGACTCGGCGGCAAAGAAGGTTATTTCTTTGGCAATATTCTGTGGAAAACGCGCGCGGCGATGGATCTGTTAGTGGGACATAAGCTGGCAAAAGGTCGGCCGCAGCGTCCACTTTTACAGGTCGGTGATACCGTTGATAGCTGGAAAGTCATTATCGTCGAGCCGGAAAAGCAGCTCACATTGCTGTTTGGTATGAAGGCCCCGGGCCTGGGTCGCCTGAGTTTTACGCTGGAAGATAAAGGCAGCCACCGCCGTATTGACGTTCGCGCCTGGTGGCATCCTCATGGCATGCCGGGCCTTTTCTACTGGCTGCTGATGATCCCGGCTCATCTGTTCATTTTCAGGGGGATGGCCAGGCGCATCGCGAAACTTGCAGAACAAATCACAGATTAAAGGCAAAAAGAGGCTGTATTCTTTCAAGTTTCCCATTGCATACAGGCGTGATTCACGGAAGAATGCGCACGAAGTTTTATTCAACACAGTGGATTGATATGAAGGTACTGGTTACCGGAGCCACCAGCGGCTTGGGCCGAAACGCGGTAGAATTTTTACGCAATAAAGGCATCAGCGTCAGAGCCACCGGTCGCAACGAAGCGATGGGTAAGCTGCTGGAGAAAATGGGTGCAGAATTTGTGCATGCGGATTTGACCGAGCTGGTCTCTTCGCAGGCGAAAGTCATGCTCGCAGGCATTGATACGCTGTGGCACTGCTCCAGTTTTACCTCGCCGTGGGGAACGCAGGAAGCCTTCGATCTGGCCAATGTCCGCGCGACCCGCCGTCTGGGTGAATGGGCCGTCGCCTGGGGCGTGCGTAACTTTATTCATATCTCCTCACCGTCACTCTACTTTGATTATCACCATCATCGCGATATCAAAGAGGACTTCCGTCCCCATCGCTTCGCCAACGAATTTGCCCGCAGTAAAGCCGCAGGTGAAGACGTTATTGCACTGCTGGCCCAGGCCAACCCGCAAACCCGCTTTACGGTTCTGCGTCCGCAAAGTCTGTTCGGCCCTCACGATAAAGTCTTTATTCCTCGTCTGGCGCACATGATGCACCACTACGGCAGCATCCTGTTACCGCATGGCGGCAGCGCGCTGGTGGATATGACGTATTATGAGAATGCCGTTCACGCGATGTGGCTGGCAAGTCAGGAAGCCTGCGATAAGCTACCGTCGGGTCGCGCGTATAACATTACCAATGGCGAGCATCGCACCCTGCGCAGTATCGTGCAAAAGCTTATCGACGAACTCAATATTGATTGTCGCATTCGCTCCGTTCCTTATCCGATGCTGGACATGATTGCGCGCAGTATGGAACGGCTGGGCAACAAATCGGCTAAAGAGCCGAAGCTCACGCACTACGGGGTTTCGAAGCTAAACTTTGACTTTACTCTGGATACCACCCGCGCCCAGGAAGAGTTAGGCTACCAGCCAGTGATCACGCTGGATGAAGGTATTGAACGTACCGCGGCCTGGCTACGCGACCACGGTAAATTGCCGCGTTAACCCTGTCCGTATTTTTCCAGTAGCGCTTCGGCAATCGCCTGTGTTTCTGCATCCGCCACGCCGTTCCACAAGGCCGGGCGGAAGTGCATCTGAAACGCCATAATCACTCGCTGCTGCTCACGTGGCGTCATCTCCGGTTTTACCTCGTAGCCATAGCGCGATAGCAGATCGAGCAGTGATGCTGTTTCTACCGGTGAATGGGGCGCACGCCCGGCGAGATAAAACGTCACGCGCTGCGCATCCGGCCATGCACCAATACCTTGTGCCGCCAGTTCGCGCCACGGAAACAAAGGGCCAGGATCATCTTTACGCTGGGGGGCAACATCGGCATGCGCCACCACGTTTTGTGGTTTTATGTCGTAGCGGGCAATAATGTCCTTTGCCAGAGGGATCAACGCCTGGATCTGCGCGGGCTCAAACGGGGCAAAATACTTCATCCCCGCGGATTTCTGCCAGCCACGGTTTTCCAGCTCAATACCAATCGACGTATCGTTGATCCGCGTGGCGCCACGCCAGAAACTGATACCGGCATGCCAGGCCAGATCTTTTTCCGGCACCAGTTGCCAGATACGCGGTTTTCCGTGGTAGAGCGGCGGCACGGCCGGGATCAGATAGTGCGAACTGACGTTTTTATCCGTCAGCGTCGCCAGAGAAGAGTCAAAATCGTCTGCGGTGTAATGGATAACCAGCACTTTTATGCGTGGATAAGCCGCCTGGGCCTGACGGCGGGTATCCAGTTGATACCCGTCTTTATCCACGATACCTTTTTCGCTCGCGCATCCTGCCAGTAACAGCGTCAATGCCAGCAGCCACAACAAACGCTTCATCGGCGGGTTTTCACCGCAGTGCCACTGACGCTGACCATCAGCATGCTGCCGTCTTTACCCACGGTTTCGTAATCGATATCGATCCCGACGACCGCGTCTGCACCCAGCGCTTTCGCCTGTTCTCCGAGTTCCTGAAAGGCGATTTCACGCGCTTTACGCAACTCTTTTTCATACGCGCCGGAGCGACCGCCGACAATGTCGCGAATTCCCGCAAAGAAATCACGGAAGATATTGGCGCCTAAAATGGCTTCGCCGGTGACCACACCGCAGTATTCCACGATGCTCTGCCCTTCCAGCGTAGGGGTGGTCGAAAACTGCATGGTAAATCTCCTTATTGCGCTAAGAGCACGATCTCAAAAGCATTATCGAACCGATACACTATCATTGAACATGATGTAATTGTATATTTTAAAAAATAACTAAAGAAATTCAAAATACACATTATTTTTCAGCACATTACAGAAATTCCACTTTGATACCATATGAATGGTATCGAATTTCATATGTTCTTTTCTGCCAAAAAAAAGATGTTTTGCCCTATACATACCCCAAAAATGCTTACGAAAAAACCATCACTGGAATTAATGTTATGGTCGGCATTGCTTAGTTCGGTTGCTGATTTGTTTTGATTTGGCGATTGATCAGTTCGCACAATCCAGATTAAGTTCCCTCTAAGTGATCTACTGATTTTCGCAGCTATTTAGATAGTCCTAAAATGACCCATGGCTCTAATGATCATCAGGGTCTATCTGATAAACTTTACGAAATTTTGAACCATGAATTTTCGCAATGTTAAAATTATTTACAAAATACGCTTCAATTGGTGTCCTTAATACGGCACTACATTGGATCATATTTTCCTTGTGTGTCTACGGATTACACAAAAGCCAAGCTCTCGCAAACGTGGTCGGTTTTTCAGTGGCGGTCAGTTTTAGTTTTTTTATTAATGCTAAATTTACGTTCAAATCCACTGCATCAACAACCAGATATATACTTTATGTAGGATTTATGGGAACGCTTAGTGCGGCTATTGGCTGGACTGCTGACTCATGCTCGCTCCCACCCATTGTTACTCTTATATTTTTCTCTGCCCTCAGCCTTCTTAGTGGTTTTTTATATTCAAAACTTATTATTTTTAGGGAAGTGAAATGAAAACTTCTCTGGTATTTCCAGTATTCAATAGCAGAAAATTGTGGGTGTTTTAGATGAGTACATAGATAGAATTTACACAGAAGTTAAGCAGAGAACTCGTTACATCCTGAAAAGCAAAAAACGGGCTATGGAGTAATTATAATCATGTTAAAGTCATTACCCAAAATACTGATCGTATTGTTAGCATTTATTGCTATTTTTACCATTAAATGGTTCACCCCCTTTCACTCTGATGATTACCGTTATTATCTGTTAGGTCTATCACCTGCAGCCCATTTCCATCACTATATGAGCTGGAGTGGTCGGTTCGTCGCTGATTATATCAGTTCACTTATTCTTTCCACACAATCACAATTTATATACTCCGTTGCTGCCGGACTTTCCACGATTGCATTCTGCTACTTCATTGTAAAAACCCCTTCGGGTACTTTACGTTGGTCTAAACATGACTTTATTTTATTTCCACTAGTCTTTTTCACCTACTGGATTTCTAATCCAAACTTAGGGCAGACAACATTTTGGACCGTAGGTGCAGCAAATTACCTTTGGACAAATCTATTTGTCGCAGCGTGGTTATTTCACATTTACAACATCACAGCAAAAAACATAAAAAAAACAAACCCACTGATTGTCCTTCTTAGTTTTATGGCTGGTTGTTCTACTGAGAGCGTATCTCCATTTGTATCCCTACTCTCTATACTTGCTATTATTTTTAAAATATGGCGAGAAAAATCAGTTTCTTTAAATATGATTATCTATAGCATCAGCACAATCTTAGGCTCCTGCATCTTAATTCTCTCACCAGGTAATTTTGTCCGCGCCAGCAGTGAGGGGGCATGGTATGCACGCCCTATTTTTGAACGTATTTCTTTTCACATTACTGAGAGAGTCCATACCCATCTGGCCCTTATATTGATTTGCTATACCATTCTATTTCTACTTGTTATGCTGGTTATTTTTAATAAGCAGATTCGTGTAAAAATTGATAGGGGCAATCTAGTTTATGCGAGATTGGTTATATGCGTCGGTTTGGGAACATCATTAATCATGTTCGCATCACCGACCTATCCTCCCAGGGTTATGAACGGTACGTTTATGTTCTTCCTGTTCGCTATTTCCTTTCTGGCACATGGATTATTAACAAGTGGTGTTAGAACTGGCGTAATCGGTACTGTCGTAGTCACCATATTATGCGGTATAACTTTCACTAAGTCTTATAATTTAATGTACCATACATACGAGAAAATAGATGGACAGGAAAGAGTAAGGCAAAGGGTCATTAATCATGAAATAGCTACCGGGAAACAAATATTCGATATCCCCAACTACTACTTTGTAAAATTACAAAATAGTGGCGCCCAGTTTGATTCCTACCACGCCCCTGCCGTTTACGGTGATTACTATGGCGTTCAAGCTATTAACAAAAAAAATGTAGGATTTGACTTTTCCGTTATCGCGACAGGCAAGCAGAAAAAGTTAACTAACAATGCTACAGCATACAGTAATACCAAAGGTGATTTAGTCATCATCAGCCAGGAACCTCTTACGTCACAGATTTCAGTAACAGTGAGTGGCGTACTGAAGAATATTCATCTCGAGAAGTTGAAGCAGGCAGAAATCAATGATGAATTCTGGTACTACGCTTCTATAGATAAAGGTCACGTCTCAGAAATTTCTCTTTGACTGATGCAATACAAAAACCCTGCTAATTTTATAAATTGTGGGGCTTTTGTAGGTGAAGAAAACAGTTGTAAGGCTGAGACATCGCCATCCTCCTGTACATCTTCTTCACTTTCGTTAGCAATAAACTACAGGCACCATACTGGCAATCACCGTTGCCTGACGGATCGCTTTGTTAATTTGTACCGATGACGCTTTATGCCTGCAGGTCACTCGCCGCTGGCGCCAATCCCAATTTTATTGCCGCACAGATTGGGCATGCAAAAGCACAGATAGTCTATACAGTATAGGGTGCATGGATGACCGACAATAACCAGTCACATGTGGATATAATGAATCAGAGGCTGGTAGCCACTGCCTCAAAGATGTCCAGGGAAGGGTTGTTACACTATCATTGAAAAGAGATAATTCATTATCGTAGTTGTAGAACGCTTATAAGGAAATCATTATGCGCTACCCGAAACTCTCTCTGCTGGTTCCCTGTGCATTACTTCTCAGCGCCTGTACGACTGTCACCCCTGCCTATAAAGATAACGGTCCTCGTAGCGGTTCATGCGTGGAAGGCGGGCCGGACAGCGTAGCCCAGCAATTCTATGATTACCGCATTCAGCACCGTAGCAATGACATCACCGCACTTCGCCCCTATTTGAGTGACAACCTGGCGAAACTGCTGACCGATGCCAGCCGTGATAACGCCCACCGCGAGCTGTTTAACAGCGATCCCTTCTCCAGCCGCGCCACGTTACCGGATAGCGCCAGCGTAGCCAGTGCATCGACGATTCCGAATAGTGATGCACGCAATATCCCGCTGCGCGTGGAGTTGAAACAGGGTACCCAGACCTGGCGTGATGAAGTTCTGATGATCCATGAAGGTCAATGTTGGGTCGTGGACGATGTCCGTTACCTGGGAGGCAGCGTACACGCTCCAGCCGGGACGCTACGCCAGTCTGTCGAAAATCGTTAACCCCATTTATTCAATCAGTTACCTTATAATCCCCATAAATTGTCTGGCATTCTGCATAGAATGCCGACAATTATCCTTGTCCACTGGTGACCTCGCTATTTTGTGCTATGTTTAGATAAGAATGCGGTTTGCATTTAACTTTTAACGCATAAATATTGCATAACTATTCTGTCAAAGGTAGTATCTGCGGCTTCAATAGCTATCAGACTGCCAGTATACGAGTGTCAATGAGTATTCAATTAAACGGCATTAATTGCTTCTATGGCGCACATCAGGCGCTGTTCGATATCACGCTGGATTGCCCTCAGGGCGAAACACTGGTGTTACTTGGCCCAAGTGGAGCCGGGAAAAGCTCGCTACTGCGCGTACTCAATCTGCTTGAGATGCCGCGTTCGGGCACGCTCTCTATTGCAGGTAACCGTTTTGACTTCACCAAATCCCCTTCGGATAAAGCCATTCGTGAGCTGCGTCAGAACGTGGGCATGGTCTTTCAGCAATATAATCTTTGGCCGCACCTTACCGTGCAGCAAAACCTGATTGAAGCCCCCTGCCGCGTGCTCGGTCTGTCGAAGGAGCAAGCGCTGGCTCGTGCCGAGAAATTGCTGGAACGTCTGCGACTGAAGCCTTACAGCGATCGCTATCCACTGCATCTCTCCGGCGGTCAGCAACAGCGTGTGGCGATTGCCCGTGCGTTGATGATGGAACCGCAGGTACTGCTGTTTGATGAACCGACCGCAGCACTTGACCCGGAAATTACAGCACAAATCGTCAGCATCATCCGTGAGCTGGCGGAAACCAAGATTACTCAGGTGATCGTCACCCACGAAGTGGAAGTTGCGCGTAAAACGGCCAGTCGTGTGGTGTATATGGAAAACGGTCATATCGTCGAGTTTGGGGATGCGAGCTGCTTTGCCAACCCGCAAACCGAAGCATTTAAAAACTATCTCTCTCACTAAGTTTCGGGACAATGACAATGAAAAAAGTTCTGATTGCCGCGCTAATCGCAGGTTTTAGCCTTTCCGCTACCGCAGCCCAAACCATTCGTTTCGCAACCGAAGCGTCTTATCCTCCGTTTGAATCCATCGATGCAAATAACAAGATCGTGGGCTTTGACGTTGATCTGGCAAATGCGCTGTGTAAAGAGATTGACGCCACCTGTACCTTCACCAACCAGGCATTCGATAGTCTGATCCCAAGCCTGAAATTCCGTCGTTTTGACGCGGTAATGGCCGGGATGGATATCACGCCAGAGCGTGAAAAACAGGTGCTGTTCACCACCCCTTACTACGACAACTCTGCACTGTTTGTGGGTCAACAGGGTAAATTCACCAGCATTGACCAGCTGAAAGGCAAGAAAGTCGGCGTACAAAACGGTACCACGCACCAGAAATTCATCATGGATAAACATCCAGAAGTGACCACCGTGCCGTACGACAGCTATCAAAATGCCAAACTCGATCTGCAAAACGGTCGTATCGATGGCGTCTTTGGTGATACCGCAGTGGTGACCGAATGGCTGAAAGACAATCCGAAACTGACCGCCATCGGCGATAAAGTCACGGATAAAGACTATTTCGGTACCGGTCTGGGCATCGCCGTACGCCAGGGCAACACCGAGCTGCAGCAGAAATTTAACGCTGCACTGGAAAAAGTGAAGAAAGATGGGACGTACGAAACCATCTACAACAAATGGTTCCAGAAGTAATATTTGATGAATGAATTTTTTCCTTTAGCAAGCGCCGCCGGGATGACCGTCGGCCTTGCCGTTTGTGCGCTGATCATTGGCCTCGCGCTCGCCATGTTTTTTGCCGTCTGGGAGTCCGTTAAATGGCGTCCGGTGGCATGGGCAGGGTCAGCGCTGGTCACTATCCTGCGCGGGCTACCGGAAATTCTGGTCGTTCTGTTTATCTATTTTGGTTCCTCTCAGCTCCTGCTAACGCTGGCGGATGGTTTTACGATCAATCTCGGGGTCGTACAGATCCCCATTCAGATGCAGATCGAAAACTTTGATGTCAGCCCGTTCCTGTGCGGCGTCATTGCGTTGTCATTGCTGTATGCGGCCTATGCGTCGCAAACGCTGCGTGGCGCGCTGAAAGCCGTTCCGCTCGGGCAATGGGAATCAGGTCAGGCGCTGGGGTTATCGAAGACGGCAATCTTCTTTCGGCTGGTCATGCCGCAAATGTGGCGCCATGCTCTGCCGGGGCTGGGTAACCAATGGCTGGTGCTCCTGAAAGATACCGCGCTGGTCAGCCTTATCAGCGTGAACGATCTGATGCTGCAGACCAAGAGTATTGCGACCCGTACCCAGGAGCCATTTACCTGGTACATCGTCGCAGCGGCTATTTATCTGGTGATTACGCTGGTGAGTCAGTACATTCTCAAACGCATTGACCTGCGCGCGACACGTTTTGAACGGAGACCGGGCTGATGCTTGAGTATTTACCTGAATTGCTGAAAGGGTTGCATACCAGCCTGACGCTAACGGTCGCGTCCATCGTGGTGGCTCTGGTTCTGGCGCTGATTTTCACCGTTATTCTGACGCTGAAAACGCCGGTGCTGGTGTGGCTGGTTCGCGCCTATATCACGCTGTTTACCGGTACGCCGCTGCTGGTGCAAATCTTCCTGATCTACTACGGACCGGGGCAGTTTCCTGCGTTGCAGGAGTACCCGGTGCTCTGGCATCTGCTGTCCGAACCGTGGTTGTGCGCGTTGATTGCGTTGTCGTTAAACAGTGCGGCATACACCACGCAGCTGTTCTATGGCGCGATCCGTGCAATCCCGGAAGGCCAATGGCAGTCCTGCGGCGCGTTGGGGATGAGCAAAAAGGATACGCTGGCGATTCTGTTGCCGTACGCCTTTAAACGTGCCCTCTCCTCTTATTCCAACGAAGTCGTGCTGGTGTTCAAAAGTACCTCGCTGGCGTATACCATCACGCTGATGGAAGTCATGGGCTATAGCCAGTTGTTATATGGTCGCACCTATGACGTCATGGTCTTTGGCGCAGCGGGTGTCATTTATCTGATCGTTAACGGTCTACTGACGCTGATGATGCGCTTAATCGAACGCAAAGCGCTGGCGTTTGAACACCGCAATTAGATTGGATAAACCCTGCTAACTGCATAAACTGCAAAACACAAGACGGACAAGTCTCACAACTGTCCGTCTTTTTTTATGCCCTTAAAAATACTTAATCATTTTTATTGCATATAAATTCATTAAATGGCATTGTAAATCCATGCCGCAGACACGGTGAATAATCATAAGATTGACAGACGGGAGTTCCACCATGAAAAAGTTAGTACTGGCAGCATTACTTGCTACTTTCGCCGCTGGCGCCTCAGCTGCTGATAAAATTAATTTCGGTGTATCAGCGACCTATCCGCCATTTGAATCGCTGGATGCAAGCAACAAGATTGTTGGTTTTGATATCGATCTGGCAACGGCATTGTGCAAACAAATGCAGGCTGACTGTACTTTCACCAATCATGCTTTCGACAGCCTGATCCCTGCGCTGAAATTCAAAAAATATGACGCGGTGATTTCCGGGATGGACATCACGCCTGAGCGTAGCAAACAGGTCGCCTTTACCCAGCCTTACTATGCAAACTCTGCGCTGGTGATTGCCAAAAAAGACACCTATAAAACCTTTGCCGACCTGAAAGGCAAACGTATCGGGATGGAAAACGGCACCACGCACCAGAAGTATCTGCAGGACAAACATCCTGAAGTGAAAACTGTGGCTTACGATAGCTACCAGAATGCGATCATCGACCTGAAGAATGGCCGTATTGATGGCGTGTTTGGCGACACCGCAGTGGTCAATGAGTGGCTGAAAACCAATCCTCAGTTAGGCACAGCAACGGCAAAAGTGACCGACCCTGAATACTTCGGCACCGGTCTGGGCATTGCCGTTCGCCCGGATAACAAAGCCCTGCTGGAGAAACTGAACACCGCGCTGGCAGCGATCAAAGCAGACGGCACGTATCAAAAAATCAGCGACCAGTGGTTCCCGCAGTAATTCTTGTCCTTTCAGAAAGCCGCGTTTGCGGCTTTTTTATCTAAACGCCCCCGCTTTCGGTCAGTTCCTGGACCATAATTCCATTCCTGGCATACACTTGTTAAAACGATAAAAGTGAGGCAAAAGGATGATAGCATTCCCTGCCAGCTTACTGATCCTGAACGGAAAAAGTGCTGATAATCTCCCTTTGCGTGACGCAATTGCCCTGCTTCGCGATGAAGGTGTGGAAATTCATGTTCGTGTCACCTGGGAAAAAGGCGATGCCGGGCGCTACGTTGATGAAGCTATTCAACTGGGTGTTGCCACGGTGATTGCCGGCGGCGGTGACGGCACCATCAATGAGGTCTCTACCGCATTAATTCATTCTCAGGCTAACCCGGTTCCTGCTCTGGGGATATTACCGCTGGGAACCGCGAATGACTTCGCCACCAGCGCCGGGATCCCCGACGCGCTGGATAAAGCGTTAAAGCTGGCCATCGCCGGGAATGCCGTTGAAATCGATATGGTGCAGGTCAACGATAAAACCTGTTTTATCAATATGGCGACGGGCGGTTTCGGTACACGGATCACCACTGAAACGCCGGAAAAACTCAAAGCCGCACTGGGTGGCGTATCGTACTTTATTCATGGATTAATGCGTATGGACACGCTGAAGCCTGACAGTTGCGAAATTCGTGGTGAAGGCTTTCGCTGGCAGGGTGATGCGCTGGTGATCGGCATCGGTAACGGGCGTCAGGCGGGCGGAGGACAGCAACTTTGCCCTACCGCGCTGATTAACGATGGTTTGCTGCAACTGCGAATATTTACCGGAGAAGAGTTGCTTCCGGCACTGCTTTCAACGTTAACGCAGTCCGATGACAACCCCAACATCATTGATGGCGCGTCATCGTGGTTTGATATCCGCGCCCCGCATGAAATCACCTTTAACCTCGACGGCGAGCCTCTGGGTGGACAGGCATTTCATATTGAAATCCTGCCCGCCGCGTTGCGTTGCCGCCTACCGCCAGATTGCCCGCTGTTGCGTTAACCCGAAGCAATCCGCGAGGATTCAGGCAATGGTGACTTTGCTATCCAGATACACATCCTGCACGGCGTTAATCAGCTTAACGCCGTCAGCCATGGTTTTCTTAAAGGCTTTACGACCGAGGATTAAGCCCATCCCACCGGCGCGTTTATTGATTACCGCCGTGCGAACCGCATCGCTGAGATCGGTTTCGCCTCCCGCTGCGCCGCCAGAGTTAATCAACCCTGCCCGACCCATATAGCAGTTCGCCAGTTGATAACGCACCAAATCGATCGGGTTATCACTGGTCAGTTTGCTGTATACGCGATCGTCCGTGTAACCGAAGTTAACGGCTTTATAGCCACCGTTATTTTCCGCCATTTTCTGCTTCACGATATCGGCGCCAATCGTTGCCGCCAGGTGGTTAGCCTGCCCGGTCAGATCAGCGGAAACATGGTAATCCACACCGTCTTTTTTGAAGGATGAATTACGCAGGTAAGCCCACAGTACCGTCACCATGCCCAGTTCATGGGCGCGTTCAAACGCCGCAGAGATCTCTTCAATCTGGCGACGCGACTCCTCTGAACCAAAATAGATGGTCGCGCCTACCGCTACCGCGCCCATGTTGAACGCCTGCTCCACGCTGGCATACAGCGTCTGGTCGAAGGTATTCGGATAGCTGAGCGTTTCGTTGTGGTTAATTTTCACGAGGAACGGAATCCGGTGTGCATAACGGCGTGATACCGAAGCCAGAACACCGTAGGTCGATGCCACACAGTTACAGCCCGCTTCGATAGCCAGCTCAACGATATTCTTCGGATCAAAGTACAACGGGTTGGCGGCGAATGAAGCTCCGGCTGAGTGCTCCACCCCCTGATCCACCGGCAGAATAGACAGATACCCCGTCCCGGCGAGTCGGCCAGTATTATACAGCGTCTGCATATTACGCAGTACGGCAGGTGGGCGGTTATTATCGACCATCACACGATCGACGTAGTCATGTCCTGGCAGGTAAAGTTGATCAGAAGGAATGGTCATACAACGATGCTGTAAAAGGTTGTCGGCATCTTTGCCAAGCAACTGCGCAATATCAGTCATAGCTATGCTCCCGTAAGTTCCGGTTAACTACCGGAAGTGGATTGTCCTTGCCCGCCTTGTTGCGGGCAGCAATAAGCCTGGTACTGACTGCGCATTTTTTCCATCTTTTGCGCACTTTTCAGCGGTTTCCGCTGGATCGATTCAGGGGAAAATTATGTTACGACGGTCAAACTTAGACCATAAAGGTATTTTAAAGGTATTATCAAATGGTACTATCACGGCATACCTTACCTGTCATGAAGGATTTAAAGATGAAAACTACAGTTAAGCTGTCGTTCATGATGTTTGTGGAGTGGTTTATCTGGGGCGCATGGTTTGTGCCGCTCTGGCTCTGGTTGAATAAAAGCGGCTTTACCGCCGGTGAAATTGGCTGGTCCTATGCCTGTACCGCCATTGCCGCGATCCTCTCACCGATCTTCGTGGGATCGCTCACCGACCGTTTTTTCTCCGCACAGAAGGTACTGGCGGTATTGATGTTCGTCGGCGCTATTCTGATGTATTTCGCGGCACAGCAGACGACATTCGGCGGATTCTTCCCGCTGTTACTGGCCTATTCACTGACCTATATGCCGACCATTGCACTCACGAACAGCATCGCCTTTGCCAACGTGCCCGACGTCGAGCGTGACTTTCCCCGCATCCGCGTCATGGGGACCATCGGCTGGATTGCTTCCGGTCTGGCATGCGGCTTCTTGCCCCAAATGCTCGGCTATAACGACATCTCGCCAACGAACATTCCGCTGCTCATCACCGCGGGAAGCTCGGCGTTACTCGGCGTGTTCGCCTTCTTTTTACCGGATACGCCACCCAAAAGTACCGGCAAGATGGATTTCAAAGTCATGCTGGGTCTGGACGCCCTGATCCTGCTGCGTGATAAAAACTTCCTCGTCTTTTTCTTCTGCTCGTTCCTGTTTGCGATGCCGCTGGCGTTTTACTACATCTTCGCTAACGGCTACCTGACAGAAGTGGGGATGAAAAACGCGACCGGCTGGATGACGCTGGGCCAATTCTCCGAAATCTTCTTTATGCTGGCACTGCCGTTCTTCACGAAACGTTTTGGCATTAAAAAGGTATTACTGCTTGGTCTTATTACCGCGGCTATCCGCTACGGATTTTTCGTTTACGGTGGCGCGGAAGAATATTTCACCTACGCGCTCCTGTTTCTCGGCATTCTGTTGCACGGCGTCAGTTACGATTTCTACTACGTCACGGCTTATATCTATGTCGATAAAAAAGCGCCAGTACATATGCGAACCGCGGCGCAAGGGCTTATCACCCTTTGTTGCCAGGGTTTCGGCAGCCTGCTGGGCTACCGCCTGGGCGGGGTCATGATGGAAAAAATGTTTGCCTATAAAGAGCCCGTCAATGGCCTCACCTTTAACTGGGCAGGCATGTGGGGATTTGGCGCGATCATGATCGCCGTGATTGCCGTACTGTTTATGATTTTCTTTCGCGAATCGGATAAAGAAATCACCGCCGTTAAGGTGGACGATCGCGATATAGCGTTGAAACAAGGGGAAGTAAAATGAAAGCAGAACGTATTCTCGGTGCTCTTTACGGGCAGGCGTTAGGGGATGCGATGGGCATGCCGTCGGAACTGTGGCCAAGAACCCGTGTGAAAGCCCATTTTGGGTGGATCGACCGCTTTCTACCCGGACCGGCAGAAAATAATGCAGCCTGCTATTTTAACCAGGCAGAGTTCACCGATGACACCTCGATGGCGCTGTGTCTGGCCGATGCCTTGATCGAATGCGACGGGGAGATCGTGCCAGACGTCATCGGACGCAACATTCTGGCCTGGGCAGAACAGTTTGATGCCTTCAATAAAAACGTGCTCGGCCCCACCTCGAAGATTGCGCTCAACGCCATTCGCAACGGTAAGCCAGTGGCCGAACTGGAAAACAACGGTGTCACCAACGGAGCGGCAATGCGCGTATCACCGCTGGGTTGTCTGCTGCCCGTACATGACCTTGATGCCTTTATTGATGACGTGGCACTGGCTTCCAGCCCGACGCATAAATCGGATCTGGCCGTGGCCGGTGCAGTGGTGGTTGCGTGGGCCATTTCACGTGCTATCGACGGAAAAAAATGGTCTGAGATCGTTGAGGCGCTGCCCGCAATTGCGCTTTACGCCCAACAAAAACGCATCACTACCTTTAGCGCATCGCTTTCGGCACGTCTTGAGCTGGCGTTGAAAATCGTGCGCAACGCAGATGGCGCAGAATCTGCCAGCGAGCAGTTGTACCAGGTGATTGGAGCCGGTACCAGCACCATTGAATCCGTTGCCTGCGCTATCGCCATGGTGGAACTGGCGCAGACAGACCCAAACCGCTGTGCGATTCTGTGCGCCAATCTCGGTGGCGACACCGACACCATCGGCGCAATGGCGACGGCCATTTGCGGTGCATTGCACGGTCCCGCCGCGATTGATCCGCTGTTGAAACAGGAACTGGATACGGTGAATCAACTGGATTTTCATCGCTATGCCACGTCCCTCCTGCGTCTGCGCGAACAGCGGGAGGCGTTATGAGCAGCATGCGCCTGCAAGAACTTCTTCCGCAGTTGCACACCCAGCGACCGGTAACGGTGGTGGGCGCGGCGGTTATCGATGTGATTGCCGATGCGTATGCCCTTCCCTGGCGCGGTTGTGACATCGAACTGAAACAGCAAGGCGTCAATGTTGGCGGCTGCGCGCTGAACATAGCTGTCGCCCTCAAACGACTGGGGATTGATGCCAGCAATGCGCTACCGTTAGGCCAGGGCGTGTGGTCAGATATTATCCGCAATCGGATGGCAAAAGAGGGATTGCACAGCCTGATCGACAATGCCGAAGGCGATAATGGCTGGTGCCTCGCGCTGGTGGAGCCGGATGGTGAACGTACCTTTATGTCCTTTAGCGGCGTAGAAAATCAGTGGAATGCTGACTGGCTGGCACAGCTGAATATTCCGCGTCAAAGCCTGGTGTATCTTTCGGGTTACCAGTTGGCTTCACCGTGCGGTGAGCTGTTAGTGCAATGGCTGGAAGGGTTGAAGGAGATCACGCCGTTCATCGATTTTGGTCCGCGCATTGGCGACATTCCCGATGCATTGATGATGCGCATTATGGCCTGCCGACCGCTGGTATCCCTGAATCGCCAGGAGGCAGACATTGCCGCCGAACGTTTCGGGCTAAGCGCCGATGTCGAAGGTTTTGGCGCACAATGGGTGAAACGCTTTGCGGCACCGGTAGTAATTCGTCATGACAAGGACGGCGCGTGGTATTTCAGTGAGCCTACATCCGGGCGTGTTGCGGCGTTTCCCACGACGGTCGTGGACACCATTGGCGCAGGTGACAGCCACGCCGGAGGAATGCTGGCCGGGCTGGCGTCTGGCTGGTCTCTGGCCGATGCGGTACTGCTTGGCAATGCGGTAGGATCGTGGGTGGTTGGGCATCGCGGCGGCGATTGTGCGCCTTCGCGTGACGCGTTACTCCTCGCACACAAAAACGTATAGGTCGCTGCGACAATAACTGATGCTGTACTCAATGGGCCGTTGCTGCTGGTCGAGCGCGACTTGCTTTATCACCAGCACCGGCACTTTGCTGTCCATCTGAATGTGCGACTGGAACTCCGCATCCGGCATCCGGGCGCTGACACGAGAACGTGTGCGCTGCGGGAAGATATGCTGGCTGCGAAAATAGTCATACAGCGAAACCCCAATGGCATCTGCATCGTGTATCAACGGCGCAGGCACCCATGACTCCTCAATTGAAACGGCATCTTCATCCACATAACGAATACGTTTGAGCAAAAAAACGTCGCTACCTACGGCAATCGCCAGTTGCTGCGCCACCTCTTCCGGGCAAGGTACAACGCGTTTATTCACCCAAAGGGTATTCGGTTTTTTACCGCGTAATACCACTTGCTGGGAAAAACCGCGCGCTTCTTTTAGCGAATACTCAAAGATGTTGTTGATCTGCGTTCCGTAGCCCCGGGCACGGGTAACAACGCCTTCTTCTTCCAGCGCCTGCATAGCTTTACGAACCGTAATACGCGAAACGCCAGTCAGTTGGCTGAGGTCGCGTTCACCGGGCAGAATATTGCCATGTTCCAGCATCCCGCTGCGCACCGCGTTCTTCACCGTTTGAGCGAATTTCATATACAGCGGCGTGTTATCCGCCGCTGAAATGCGTTCATTCAGTTGCTCGATAAGCTGGGTATGCGCTTGTTCCATTTATCTTTTTCCTGGCCAACGAAACTGTAGCCAGTATACGCATTTATCGTCATCACCACCACGCGTGGAAATGATGCACCGGACCGATCCCTTCACCCACTTCCAGCGTATCTGCCTGAGCCAGCGCCGCGGAGAGCCACAGCTTGGCTTCCTGCACTGTGTCTGCCCAGTTCGCATGGCGTGGACGCAACGCCGCCAGCGCCGCCGACAGCGTACAACCCGTACCATGCGTATTTTTAGTCATGACTCTGGGGGCGGTGAAGCGCTGCTCGCCATCACGAGTAAACAGCCAGTCCGGGCTTTGTGCGTCATCCAGATGACCACCTTTCATCAGGACAGCGTCACAGCCAAGCGCACGCAGCGCTCGTCCCTGCTCAAGCATCTCCTGTTCTGTTCGCGCATGCGATGCCCCAAGCAGCGCTGCCGCTTCCGGTAAGTTCGGCGTAATAATGGAGACTTGCGGCAACAAACGGGTGCGGAGCGTTTCTACCGCCGAGTGCGAAAGCAGCGGATCGCCACTTTTCGCCAGCATAACCGTGTCCAGCACGACATTTTGTACCTGATGACGGCGTAAACGCTCGGCGACCGCTTCAACAATATCCGTTTCCGCCAGCATGCCGATTTTGGTGGTGTCGATGCGTACATCGTTGAATACGGAATCCAGTTGCGCGGCGACAAAGTCAGGTTCAATCCGGTAAACCGACTGCACCCCGCGCGTATTTTGCGCCACCAGCGCCGTGATCACCGAACAGCCATAGGCGCCCAACGCCGAGAAGGTTTTCAAATCTGCCTGAATACCTGCGCCGCCGCTGGGATCGGTTCCGGCGATAGTGAGTGCGTTAATCCGTTTCATGCTGGCTCCTGCGCGTTCAGGTTATATAAGGCGTCGAGAAATGCCGGAATAAAACTGCCCGGTCCTGTCGAGTGTTCAGTGGCGATTTGCCCGGCTTGTTTCATCCAGCTACAGGCGGACGCGACGTTATCCAGTCGATCGCCTTGCAACGCACAGCTGGCTGCCACGACCGCTGACAAGGCGCATCCGGTGCCGACCACGCGTGTCATCAGCGGATCGCCGCCATTCACGCTCACGATACGCTGACCGTCGGTGACGTAATCCACGTCTCCGGTAACCGCAACCACGGTGCCAATCTGACGCGCCAGCGCCTGCGCCGCCGGAAGCGCCGCGATGGCTGTGTCAGTGGTATCTACGCCGCGTCCACCGCCGTTCATTCCCGCCAGCGCGAGGATTTCTGAGGCATTGCCGCGAATGGCGGCAGGACGAAGCGCGAGTAAGTCCAGGCAAAAACGGCGACGGTATTCCAGTGCGCCTACGGCGACAGGATCAAGTGTCCAGGGCGTTTTAGTCAGATGGGCCTGTTCAACCGCCGCGCGCATTGCCGTCGCGCGGCTCTGAGTGAGGGTACCGACGTTAATCAGTAGCGCACTGGCCATCGCCGCAAACTGGCTGGCCTCTTGCGGTTCAATCACCATGGCAGGTGAAGCACCTAAAGCCAGTAAAGTATTGGCGGTGAAGCTCTGTACAACCTCGTTGGTCATACAATGTGTCAGCGGGGAAAGCGTTCTAAAATGATGTAACGTGTGAGCCGCAAGCGTGCGGCTGTGCAGGTCAGGCTGCATAGTTCAGCTCCTGCCCGCGCGAAGAAGGGACACGAGCAGTGTCAGACTTCCCTACGCTGGCATTATCCAGATCAGGTGGTACGGGTATTTCTCAGCCTTCACAAGGAAGGGCACCCCGAGTCGTTTGGTACAAATTAGCTTACTTTTTGCAAGATTATGGGAAGTGACGTGCTGATGCAAGCCCATCAGCCCTGCTATCGCCCCCACCCGACGATACCCTACCCGAGAACGAATGCGTGTGTGATTCTCTTTTCTTCTCCATCACACTACGCAAATTATTCGCATCTTGTGGGTGCTTAATGCCTGAACGCTATGACACGGCAAAAGATCATCAGAAGAAGGCTTAATTGATTTTCACCAGACCAAGCGCAAGTAAGCTTTTCGCGGTTGCGATTATGGCCTCTTCAGGTGCGCGAGGCATCCAACCTAGCAGGTTTGTGGCTTTCGCATGCGTCACATTCATATCGACCCCCAGCAGTTTGACCATCCCCAGCATAACGGGATTTTTGTTGGCGGCGGTACGTACCTCGTCATCACTCAATCTCTGAGTGGATACGTTGCGGGCCTCACTCCCCATGCGATCGCACAACGTCTGCGCCACCTGCAGTAGGGTCAGACTGTTACCGGAACTTGCAAGAAATCGCTCTCCCTTAGCGGCCGGGTGAGTCATCGCCAGTAGGTGTAAATTAGCCACATCCCTGACATCAACAAAGCAAGAGTTGATATTCGGGCAACCCGACTCACCTTCCAGCATGTTTTTAATTATCCGGGTGGAATGCGAGTAATCGGCTCCCAGCACGGGTCCTAATACCGCAACAGGATTAATAGTCGAAAGTTCAAGACCACGCCCTTCTTCCTCGATGAAATGCCAGGCTGCGCGCTCCGAAAGCGTTTTTGATTTTTGATATGGCCAGACATCACCACTGACATCACTCCAGTCAGTTTCATCAAACGGGCGGCGGTACCCCACGGGATGCCCCACACCAATCGCACCGAATGCCGACGTCAGTACAACACGCTTTACCCCCGCATCACGTGCGGCGCGCAGCACACGCAGGTTTCCTTCAATTGCCGGTTGCACCCAGTCAGCCTCTGTTACCTGATCACCAGTGGGTGTCGGCGAAGCGCCATGCATGACGTAAGCACAGCCAGCGACTGCATCTGCCCAGCCCTCATCGGATATCAAATCAGCGACTACAAACGTCAGATTGGCATTTTCCTCTACCTCACCTTGCTTCAACTGTTGTCGCACTTCAGCTTCACGTTTCAGTGAACGCACTGTCGTTCGAACGGTATAACCGTTTTTCAACAGGGCAATAATGCAATGCTGTGCAATAAACCCCGTTCCCCCTGTGACCAGGACGATTTCCTTGCTCATAAAAGTTAAGCCTCTTTACGTTATGTCGAATTCGTTTTGTTCTAAGCAGCTTAAGGGGTAATCTTGGTACGATGAATACCTAATCGTACGCATTAATTGCGTGAGAGTACGGGAATGTATCGCGATCCTTTTTCTGACATTATCAAATTAACGCAGGCTCAGTCTCTGGTAACGGGGGGTTTTACCGCGGGTGGCCGCTGGTCGCTGCGCTTTCCTGCGCCGGACAAAATCAAGTTTTTCGCCATTATCAAAGGAAGTTGTTGGGTCATTCTGGACGGCGAATCTGCCCCGATTCGTTTTTCCGCAGGCGATGTCGGTCTGCTGAGCGCAAAGCGATCGTTTATTCTGGCAAGCCACCCGGATGTTGAACCGATTGACGCCATGAATGTCTTTTCCGGTGCAGGTAAACAGCATATTCATGTTGGGGAGGGTGATGGCTTTGAACATATGGGGGGTCATATACTACTCAATCCGACAAGTGGGAAACTGCTCATGCATGTTCTTCCTCCGTGGATTCATATACCTGCCGCATCTGACCAGGCCACCTCTTTTCGCTGGTTACTCGATCAACTGGTGCAGGAGCGACGCAATGTACAAGCCGGTTCACAGTTGGCATCCGCTCAGTTGGCCCAGTTACTGTTTATTTATATCCTGAGAGCCTTTCTGCAAACCGGCGATACGCTATCCTCCGGGTGGTTGCGAGTACTTGCGGATAAACGTATGACCCCGGCATTGCAGCAGATGCATGAAGATCCAGCGCGTAACTGGCATCTTGAAGACCTTGCGAAATCTTGCGCAATGTCTCGCACGACCTTTGCCAAAAAATTCAGGATGATCGCGGGGATGACGCCCATCGCCTATCTGACACAATGGCGTATGCGTCTTGCTGAACACGCGTTGAGTGAGGGGTCAGAGCAAATTGCCGGAGTAGCTCACTCACTGGGTTATACGTCGGTGAGCGCGTTTAATCACGTGTTTAAGCGTGAAACAGGGATGACCCCGAAAGCATGGAGACTGATGGCGCGCGATTTGCCTTCGTATCAAGCATAGAACTCAGCCGGAGTCCTGCAAAGAAGCCTTCATCTTCGTGGCGCTCTGGCGTCAAATGACGGGTCAACGTTGCCGCATACCACCACTTTCATTTACACTTTTTACGAATTTATTGGAGTAATCACAAAATAGTGCTTGTCAGATGTCCTGTATGCCAGGAATGATACACGATTGATTTTGATGACCCCGAATAAGTAGAGAGGATGGGTATGAAGAATAAAATGTTGCTGGGTGCACTCTTGCTTGGGAGCAGTGTCGTCTGGGCCGCGCCGGCTGCAACAGCTGCCCCCACCGGTATCGATAAGTATGAGCTGAGCAGCTTTATTGCTGACTTCACCCATTTCAAACCCGGTGACAAAGTTCCGCCACTGTATCTCACCGAAGAATACACCATTAAACAGTGGAACCTGCGCAACCTGCCCGCACCGACCGCAGGCACCCACTGGACCTACATGGGTGGCGCGTACGTGCTGGTCAATGACGCCGATGCAAAGATCATTAAAGCCTACGACGGCGAGATTTTTTATCATAGGTAAGAAGACACGCACTCGTTCTTATTGGGGAGTGCGTTAATCCTATTATTTTAGTTAATCATATGATGTAATTATCTTCACTCTGCTTAATACTGTTCCAGATGTGAATTTACCATCTCCATATGAGGAATATTTGAATTTTATTGGAAGTTGAATTCTATCACTTGCCATCGTTTCCCCTCGAGAGATTAGAGTGAAAGAATTATTATTCAAGTTAACTTCTTTATTATTCATTGCAATTCGAAAACCCACATTTCCGGCCCCACCAGAATTCTTATCTAATTCATTGATTAAGACATTCTCCTGAGCCGAATCAGATGCAAACTTATATCTAATATTACTTGTGGAGAAACCCAATTTAGAATTGCAATTAAACTCTGGAAATTCACCCACTGGATATTTGAACTCATCATTCTGTACATCCTTTAGAGGAATTGGAGAAATAGACACTACCTGATCTGAGAATTCACATGTTGTATTCGTAAACTTGAAGTTCAAATTTACTTTCTGCTTCATATATCCTGATGAAAAAACACCTTCTTTGAACCCTATAGCTTCTTTCATTTCCTTTTGAGTGTTAACATTAGCTTCCGTTATTACTCCACTGTAGGAATTTAGTAACTTATATGTAACTTTATATGTAATCCCTGAGGAATTTATTTTATCTGCTGGCAATGAACTCAAAAGTGGAATTTCAATACTTTTTCCTATAGAAGAAATAACCAAATCAACAGAAACGAAAACAAAATGAATCCCATCCTCTAAAACGACCTTAAAAACTTGATTGGGATTTTGTTCATTTTCAACAGATGCGGTCAAACTTTGAGTCCCAGATATACATGTGAAGCTAACACCAGGATTAAAATTAAAAGATAAATTATTGGTATCCGTGGAACCGTTTAGTACTGCTTCATCTAAATCTATTGTTATTGACTGGGTCGCCGCACTACTTGAACTCAGGCTAAAACAATAAGATCTGGCTTGAAAACTTAAAACAAACAGAATTGACAATATAATAAATCGCATACTTACCCCTCACCGACAACTATAAACTTTACTTTCATCAATCGCTTTATCGAAGGTGATTAAGCATGAAAGTCCTTTTTCTTTATCTACCGCTACGCTAACAACAGGTGGGATCTCATTGGTGCGGATAAACAACTGACTCCCCTGTCCAACCACACCAATATTGTGTCCGTGGCTATCTTCAACGTCATAGCCAAACGTCAGAGGTGAGCCATCAGGGCGCAGCGCCCGGATATACCACGGTTTTCGTTGGTCGGTTTCAAACGTTGTCAGTACTACCGCCCCCCGGTACGGTGCGGTACTGCGCCGGTTTCCTTGCAGCTCGGTTTCACTGTCAGTACTGGAAACGTCCAACGTCAGGTGGTTTTCGCGATAAGGAGTCAGGCCATCGTAGACCACGACGCCGTTACGATTGGTGGTGCGGTATCTCTGCCCATTCACATAGGCGCCTTCCAGACCCGGCGCATGCATCACCGCAATGGTTTCTGACAGGCGGCTAGCCAAATTAACACCGCCAGACCAGGCCACAAGGCCACCAGAAATACTGCCGCTGCTTTGCAAATATTTTGGTGACTGGCTGTAACTACCGTTGAGCGTCGCCGCCGGTGCATTCCACGTCAGGTTGGCACCCGCCGTCGTTTCGCTATCCTGACGCTGGTGGCTTAAATTGACGCCGTAATTAAATTGATCGCGACTGCCTACCGTGCCGGAAATTCCGGTATTGTTAGAGGCAAAACCGTCGTCATCAAACGTGGTTGAGTTAGAGACATACAGATGTCGGCGCGGCGACGTAATATCATCCCCCCAGTTAAAGGGAATGGAAATAAAGACGTTAAAGCGCTTATCTTCATGATGATCTTCGTCATACGTCTGACTGGCAGAAAAGGTATAGCTGAGACGCTGCCAGCTGTTTGAATAACTCAACTGATAATCTTTGCTGCTGCCGCTGCGCCCCCAGTAATCGCGCCATAATGTACTAAGTGATAACGATCCCCATCCTTCTGGCAAAGACTGACTGACGTTGGCAGAAAAGCTATTTTTACGCCCAAAATCGTTCTGATAATAATCCGCGATGTCATAAACGTCATTTTCATCGCGTTGGTAACTGCTTTTATTGTTGGCCCAAACATGATCGTTAAACGTACGATAATCCCGTGATGAATAGCGATACGCTGCCAGACCAAAACGGGTCGCCGTTTGCGTCAGGTATTTGTTATAGGCAATTTGATAACTCTGCCCATCAAATACGCCATTATCCTGCTTACTGTGAGATTTGGTCGCGTCGACGGAAATCGCGCCAATACGCGTATTCCAGCCGATACCCAACGTGAACGCATTATAGTTATCCGCCAGCATCGTACCGCCGTATAACGTTAACAGGTTATTCAGGCCGTACTGATAGCTTATTTGTGCAAAGTCGGTTTGATCACTGGCTCCTTCAATATGACTCCGCCCGGCGGAAAAATCATATTTTGATACGCCGGGTTGCAGCATATTGGGCACGGCGGCATACGGTACCAGATACGTTGTCACCGATCCGTCAGCCTCTTTGATACTGACGTCAAGATCCGCACCGCCACCTGCCAGCTGCAAATCAGCAATAGAGAACGGGCCAGGCGGAACCTCTTTCTGGTAAACGACAAAGCCGTTCTGTTCGATGGTGACCAGCGCGTTGCTTTGCGCAATCCCCTGAACCCGCGGCGTAAAATTCTGCTTTGAGTTTGGCAGCATCTGCATATCGCGATACAACCGTACGCCACGAAAGCGCACTGCATCAAAAATATCTGATGAGGTATACATATCCCCGGTACGCAGAGTGCCCAAAATTTGCGGGATGCCGCGTTCCAGATACAGGGTGTTGCTTTTCCACTCACCGCTGCTGTTATCGGTTTTGTTATAGCTGGCATCGGAATGCAACTGCCAACCCAGCAGATTTAACCCACTGGTAAAACGGGCATAGGTGCTTTTGCTATTACCCGAATCTTTATAATCGCTGTAATACTGACTGGCGTAATACGAGGTATAAAAGGCATTAATACCACGATCCCAGTTTTCCGGGGGAAGATAGCCATTCTCCCGTTCATCCACAAAAGCCTGGGGAACACTGAGATCCAGACGAAACGTGCCAATATTCCAGGTATAACTTCCCCCCTGCACTGTCTGCTTCAGCGTCAGACAATTGTCCGTTTTAGCAAAAGCGTCAGTGTTAATCCCTAACCGGGCGATGGTTTCACGCGCTAAGCAGCTGTCATTTGGATTATCCTTAACGGTAATGTCATACTTGCCGCGCCACTGCTTGTTGACGTAAATATCAACATCATATTGCCCCGGTAACGGTTGATTATCATCCAGGCGAAAATCAGAGACTTTCTCACCTTTCATTCCGCCCATCATAAAATGGGTATCAAAGGTTTCTTCTGTGGCGTGGGCATCAATGCCAAATAGCAACAGCAATATCGCCGAAGCAAGCGGAGTCATCCTTAACATAATCAGCTCCTGTTATTTTAGGCTGACGTTATCGCTAATATAATTACCGTGATCGTCAATAATGGTCAGATTATACTGACTGGCATTCACGTTCTTTAATTTTACAGTCTGACTGGATAAGGGTGCGAGCATCATACTTTCATTGTTTATTTTAACATTACTGGCTTTCACCTCGGTGATGGTAACCCAATTGGCCGCATCATTTTTAATGATAAAGTCGTTGCCACTTCGTTTTATTATTAACTTCTGAAAAGTATTTTTATTAACGGGTGAGATACCTTTAGGTCGGTAAAAAAGTTTAATGCGATTTTGCATGGCGAATTTCAGTACGTTCTTCCCTGCACTTTCAGGATTGTTTGGTGGAATATCCAGGACATTAAGATAAAACAAGCTCTCTTTATCATTCGGTAACCTGTTCGGCATTTTTTTAATTTTCAGTTGCTGGCCTGAATCCCCTGCAACTTTTGCCACCGGCGGAGTGAGCAAAAAAGGCACCTGGATTTTTTCTGGCGGTAACGATGTGTCGCCATCATCAATCCACGACTGAACCAGGGAAGAGCGCGTACCCTGGTTCATCAGTTGCACCAGTACTTCACTTTTCTCAGCGGGGTAGATAACGCGGGTACCGTAAATGACTACACCGGCATTTGCTGTTGAAATAAAAAACAGCGAAAAAAGAAAAATTTTTTTCATGGTTGACCACCTTATAAAAGGCCGGCAAATTATGCCGGCCTACACAACTAATTATATGCAGCCTGTAGTGTGACAGTGGCGTTCACATCCCCAGAAGTAACAGATGTATCACTTTGTTTGGCATAATAAACATCCAGTGGAATCATATAGGTCTTATCTGAATCAAATTCACCAACTTCGACGGCAATGCTATTTGAGCTATGATTAACAGCTTTATTTTTATACCTCAAAGCAAAACCGACACCTTTAGCACCATCATTTAAAGTGTTTCCAATAACGCCATTCTCATCTAAATTTGGCGCTTTGACAGTAATATTCAGAACTTTACCTTCTTCAATATCTGGGCAATAAATTTTGAGGTGTTTAGTTTGTTCTTTGATCGGTGTGTAGATCTCACCAGCAGTTAAACCATTTAATTTATTCGTTTCAACCTGGTTTAAAACAACATCTTCGGAACTATTCCCTGACACAAACTGACAGGATGTACCAACTACTGTGCCAACAATATTTAATATCCCAGTATCACTATTAGCAGCAAAAGCCCCAGCGCTCATAAATACAGCAGACAGCACAGCAGCAGAAATAATTGAACGTTTCATAGTATCTTCCTTAATGAATTAATTTCTATTTGTTAAGAGTGGTTAACTCCTGGAATTAAATTCGCATAGGAAGATCGTTATCGCAATGTAAAGACATTGTTTTATTGATTTAAAACAAATAACAACAAGCAATATAGTTGCAACAAATAATTTGCACTTATCATTATGGCTACAATTAATAAATTAATGAAATTAACTGTCCATAAAATCATATTTAGCATAAATAAATATAAGCTCATTATTCATAAAAATAATGAGCTTATACAATAGGATGTTTTTTAGTCGTAACGATTTAACACAATCCGCCGGGTTGCATCCCCCGGGACAGTCACCACTTCGGTTACCACGCCCCTGACAGGGGTGATTGCAATGGCATCTGTAGTGTTAGAAAAGCGGGTTGTGTTACCACAGCGTTGCAACATCTGGTGATCTACCACATCGGTACTGCAGGTGGGGGCCGACACTTTTCCGCTAATGGTCAATGTAGCCGTCTCAGAGGCGAAGACAGGAGAGCCTATTCCATAAGCCAAAACAATTATTCCCATCTGCAAACGGTTTTTCATTTTTAACGTTATTCCTGTAGTTAACGTAAAACAGCATAAACACAGTTTGTTCAGTGAACGGTGCGCGAAAGAATCCACGCAGACCAATTGAAATTGTAGATTAATGGAGTGAATTTGATCAATTTAAATGATGGATTACAACGTTCTTTCAGATAAACGCGGGGATTTATTCAGTCGGGATAAACAATAAATCGTTATTTTTCATTTAATATATTCACCGCATTAATAATATATTAATGCGGTGAATATCTGCAGCAGTGATTAAACGGCGCGGAACGCAATTTCACCCGGGATGACTTCGCCCTGCCAGTAGAGCTGTGCTGCTACACGCCCTGCCAGGTCACGGTAAATAGCGGTAAATTCGCTGTCAGGCCGGCTAATAACCGTCGGCGTACCCCGGTCGAGATCTTCACGCAGGGAAATATGCAGCGGCATTTGTCCCAGCAGTTGCGTGCGATACTGCTCAGCCAGTTTCTGCGCGCCGCCCGTGCCAAAGATCGGCTCGTGATGACCACAGTTGCTGCAGATATGCATGCTCATGTTCTCAACAATGCCCAGCACCGGCACTTCCACTTTTTCAAACATGACGATGCCTTTTTTCGCATCGATCAGCGCGATGTCCTGCGGCGTTGTTACTACAACAGCCCCGGTAACCGGAATGTTTTGCGCCAGGGTCAGTTGAATATCACCGGTGCCCGGCGGCATATCCAGTACCAGATAATCGAGATCCGGCCATAACGTCTCCTGCAACATTTGCAACAACGCTTTGCTGGCCATCGGGCCACGCCATACCATCGCGTTATCGTCCGTCACCAGGTAACCAATTGAGTTGGTTGCCAGACCGTGGGACATAATCGGCGCCATATGCGTGCCATCTGGCGAGGTCGGACGCTGGTTTTCCGCACCAAGCATGGTCGGAATGGAGGGGCCATAAATATCAGCATCAAGAATACCGACTTTCGCGCCTTCTGCCGCGAGTGCCAGCGCCAGGTTAACAGCGGTAGACGATTTACCCACCCCACCTTTACCGGAGCTGACCGCGATGATGTTCTTGACGCCATTAATTCCCGGCTGATTTTTCACGCGTTTCAGCGTCGCGATGTTATGCGACAGCTTCCAGTCAATCGCTTTCGCGCCCGTGATACGCAGTAAATCGGCACTGCATTGCTCTTTTAATACCTCAAACGCGCTGTGCCAGACGAACGGCATGACCAGCTCAACGTGCAATGTGTCATCCATCCAGGCGACGTGATGCAACGCTTTTAGCGTCGTCAGGTTATGCTTCAGGGTTGAATGCTGAAAATTCGCCAGCGTTCCGGCGACCATCGCGCGCAGGGTTTCTGGTGATTTGGCCTGGGATTGTGCGTTCATCCCGACTCCTTTTTGTTGTTCTGAAAGTTCGATTGTCACTGGGTAGTTTACTCCAACCTCAACAATTAATCATTTACGGATAAATGCCCTTATCGCTTGGCGCAGTAATTACCATTTTGGTACTATCAAAGCCCTTTTCACTACAAAAGAAGTAATTGCCCACTATGACTCAAGTCGCGAAGAAAATTCTGGTAACGTGCGCGCTGCCGTACGCCAACGGCTCTATCCACCTCGGCCATATGCTGGAGCACATCCAGGCTGATGTCTGGGTCCGTTACCAGCGAATGCGCGGCCACCAGGTAAATTTCATCTGCGCGGACGATGCACACGGTACGCCAATCATGCTGAAAGCACAGCAGCTTGGGATCACGCCAGAGCAGATGATCGGTGAAATGAGTCAGGAGCATCAGACTGATTTTGCAGGTTTCGACATTAGCTACGACAACTACCACTCTACGCATAGCGAAGAGAACCGCGAGTTGTCTGAGCTGATTTACACACGCCTGAAAGAAAACGGTTTTATTAAAAACCGCACGATCTCTCAGCTTTACGATCCGGAAAAAGGCATGTTCCTGCCGGACCGTTTTGTTAAAGGCACCTGCCCGAAATGTAAGGCTCCGGATCAATACGGCGATAACTGTGAAGTCTGTGGCGCGACCTACAGCCCGACTGAACTTATCGAGCCTAAATCCGTCGTGTCTGGCGCGACGCCGGAGATGCGTGACTCCGAACACTTCTTCTTTGACCTGCCGTCCTTCAGCGAAATGCTGCAGGCATGGACGCGCAGCGGCGCACTCCAGGAGCAGGTCGCGAACAAGATGCAGGAATGGTTTGAATCCGGCCTGCAGCAATGGGATATCTCCCGCGATTCACCATATTTTGGTTTTGAAATCCCGAACGCACCGGGCAAGTATTTTTATGTCTGGCTGGATGCGCCAATTGGCTATATGGGCTCCTTCAAAAACCTGTGCGATAAGCGCGGCGATACCGTAAGCTTCGATGAGTACTGGAAGAAAGATTCCGATGCTGAGCTGTATCACTTCATCGGTAAAGACATCGTCTACTTCCACAGCCTGTTCTGGCCTGCCATGCTGGAAGGCAGTAACTTCCGCAAACCAACCAACCTGTTCGTCCACGGTTATGTGACGGTGAACGGGGCGAAGATGTCCAAGTCTCGCGGGACCTTCATTAAGGCCAGCACCTGGCTGAAGCACTTCGATGCCGACAGCCTGCGCTACTACTATACGGCGAAGCTCTCTTCCCGTATTGACGACATCGACCTGAACCTGGAAGACTTTGTCCAGCGCGTAAACGCTGACATCGTCAACAAAGTGGTCAACCTGGCTTCCCGTAACGCTGGCTTTATCAGTAAGCGTTTTGACGGTGTACTGGCATCCGAACTTGCCGATCCAGCACTGTACAAAACCTTTACCGACGCCGCTGCGGTCATTGGCGAAGCATGGGACAACCGCGAATTCGGTAAAGCCATTCGTGAAATCATGGCGCTGGCCGACGTGGCGAACCGCTACGTTGACGAACAGGCTCCGTGGGTTGTTGCTAAACAGGAAGGACGTGATGCCGATCTGCAGGCAATTTGCTCCATGGGTATCAACCTGTTCCGCGTACTGATGACGTACCTGAAACCGGTTCTGCCAACGCTGAGCGAGCGTGTTGAAGCATTCCTCAACACCGAACTGAACTGGGATGCTATCCAACAGCCGCTGCTCGGTCATAAGGTCAACACCTTTAAGGCGCTCTACAACCGCATCGATATGAAACAAGTTGAAGCCCTTGTTGAGGCCTCTAAAGAAGAGGTGAAAGCCACTGCAGCACCGGTGACTGGCCCACTGGCGGATGATCCGATTCAGGAAACGATCACTTTTGACGATTTCGCCAAAGTCGATCTGCGCGTGGCGCTGATTGAAAACGCCGAGTTTGTTGAAGGCTCCGACAAGCTGCTGCGCCTGACGCTGGATCTGGGCGGTGAGAAACGTAACGTCTTCTCTGGTATTCGCTCAGCTTATCCTGATCCGCAAGCGTTGATTGGTCGTCAGACCATTATGGTTGCCAACCTGGCACCACGTAAAATGCGCTTCGGGATTTCTGAAGGGATGGTCATGGCGGCAGGCCCTGGCGGGAAAGATATTTTCCTGTTAAGCCCTGACGAAGGTGCCAAGCCGGGTCAACAGGTGAAATAATCCGCATAAAAAAACGCTGCTTCGGCAGCGTTTTTTATTGGCCTGATAAACGTCGCGCCATCAGACCTGCATCGTGATCACTTCTTTGTGTGCTCTCTGACCGTCAAACCGCGCAGGAAATAACGCAAAAACTGATCCCCGCACTCGCGGTAGTTTTTGTGGTCCGGCGCACGCATCATGGCGGTGATTTCCGGCATCGACACACGGAATTTCTGCTCAGTCATGATAGCCAGAATATCATCGGTTTTGAGCGAGAAGGCGATACGCAGTTTTTTCAGCACCGTATTATTGTTAACACGACGCTCAAGCGCCAGTTCCGGCGCAGAATCATCTTTACCGCGCTTCTGGTAGATAAGGCCGTTCAAAAAACCGGAAAGAATGATGTCAGGGCAACGAACAAAGCCCTCTTCATCTTCTTTCGTCGTCCAGGTATCGAAACTCGCGGAGGTGGACTCCATGTCAGCAAGCGCAAGAATGCGCACCATGTCATTATTGTTCGCTTTCAGGGTGTAGCGCAGGCTACGAAGAATATCGTTACTTAGCATAGAGCCTTCAACTGTCTGTGATGCAATGGCGCGCAGTGTATCAGTTTTACAATCCAATCGCCTCTTTTAGACTCTTCAGATAACGACGGCTCACCGGAACCGTCAGACCATTACGCAGCAGCAACTCAGCCTGACCATTATCTTCCAGGCGAATCTCCTGCAATTGCGCCATGTTCACCAGGTATTGTCGATGGCAACGCAGCAAGGGCGTTCGGCTCTCCAGTGTTCTCAGCGTCAGCTCAGTAAACCCTTCTTTGCCATCGCTGCTGGTCACATAGACACCGCTCATGCGGCTACTGATAAATGCAACATCATCCATTTGCAGCAGGTAGATTCGGCTGTGACCGCTGCACGGAATAAATTTTAACGTCTGCTGATTTTCCGGGAGTACCGATACATCTTGCTTCGTTCGCTCCTGACGTAAACGGATCAGCGTTTTCTCCAGCCGCGCTTCTTCTATCGGCTTCAGCAGATAGTCAAAGGCATGTTCTTCAAACGCTTTAACGGCATATTCATCAAAAGCGGTCAGAAAAACGATATAGGGACGATGTTCCGGGTCAAGCATCCCTACCATCTCCAGCCCGCTAATCCGCGGCATCTGAATATCGAGAAACAACACATCCGGGCGTAATTTATGGACTGCGCCGATGGCTTCAACCGCATTCGAGCACTCCCCCACTATCTCGATGTCGCTTTGCTCCTGCAACAGGATCCGCAGATTCTCCCGCGCTAACGGTTCGTCATCCACAATCAGCACTTTAATCATGCCTGTTCCTCCAGAGGAAGTCGTAAAGTGATTCGGGTAAAGCAGTCGGGCTCACAGGTTACGCTGATGCCAAAATCATCACCAAACCGCTCCCGCAGTCGTTTATCAACCAGATTCATGCCCAGTCCGCTGGCTTCTGTCGTCGGTCGATATAGCCCGGCGTTATCTTCAATATCCAGCATCAGGTACAACCCTTCGCGTCGGGCGGTAATAGAAACTTCACCCGTACCGAGTAACTGCGAAGTGCCATGCTTAATGGCATTCTCCACAATCGGTTGCAGGGTAAATGCCGGCAACTGCTGGTACGACAGCGCTTCCGGGACCGTCAGGGTCACTTGCAGACGCGACTGGAATCGCGCCTTTTCAATTTGCAAATAGGCATTAACGTGCTCAATTTCATCAGCCAGCGTCACAATCTCCGACGGGCGTTTTAAGTTTTTGCGAAAGAACGTCGAGAGATATTGCACCAGTTGGCTTGCCTGCTCGCTGTCACGTCGAATCACCGCTTTGATGGTATTGAGCGCATTAAACAGAAAATGGGGATTCACCTGCGCATGCAACAGCTTAATTTCGGATTGCGTGAGCATCGCTTTTTGACGCTCATATTGTCCGGCGAGGATCTGCGCCGACAGCAGCTGCGCGATCCCTTCGCCAAGGGTACGGTTGATCGAGCTAAAGAGGCGGTTTTTCGCTTCATACAGTTTGATCGTCCCCATTACCCGTTGGTTTTCACCCCGCAGCGGGATGACCAGCGTCGAGCCTAATTTGCATTGCGGATGCAAAGAGCAACGGTAAGGCACTTCGTTACCGTCGGCATAGACCACCTCTCCGGTTTCAATCGCCTTGAGGGTATAGGATGAAGAGATAGGTTTGCCTGGCAGGTGATGGTCGTCGCCAATACCGGTAAACGCCAACAGCTTATCGCGATCGGTGATGGCCACAGCGCCGATATCCAGTTCCTCATACAGCACCTGGGCGACCTTCATGCTGTTCACCTCGTTGAACCCCTGACGCAAAATCCCTTCCGTTGAGGCCGCCACTTTTAGCGCAGTGGCAGAAAACGCCGAGGTGTACTTCTCAAACATGGCGCGTTTGTCGAGCAAGATACGCATAAACAATGCCGCGCCTACGGTATTGGTCACCATCATTGGCGCAGCAATGTTACTCACCAGGCGAAACGCATCTTCAAACGGGCGAGCTATCAATAAAATGATCAGCATCTGCACCAGTTCGGCAAAGAAGGTAATTGCGCCCGCTGTCAGCGGGCTAAACACTTTGTCGGTACGACCACGACGGGCGAGCATGCTGTGTACCAGCCCGCCGAGCAGGCCTTCCACGATGGTTGAGATCATGCAGCTCAGTGCGGTCATCCCACCCAGCGAATAGCGATGCAGACCACCGGTCAGCCCCACTAAACCACCGACAACGGGTCCACCAAGCAAGCCGCCCATGACCGCGCCGATGGCTCGGGTATTGGCGATCGAGTCATCTATGTGCAGCCCAAAATAGGTGCCCATAATGCAGAATATGGAAAAGGTGACATAGCAGAGGAGTTTGTGCGGCAGTCGGATGGTGACTTGCATCAGCGGAATAAATAAACGCGTTTTGCTCATTAGCCACGCGATCACGAGAAACACGCACATCTGCTGAAGCAGCAGCAACACCAGATTAAACTCGTACATACCCGCCAACCACACATCGCTTAAAAGCGCGTAACATACATGGGCTGCGCTTAACTTTCTTTGAACTGTTGCAAAAAAAAAGGAATTTGTGAGAACGATCACTCAAAAGCGCGAGTATGACTACAATATCACCCATTAATAGATCAAAAAACAAACAAAACTACCTGGTTCGCAAAAGAGCGTCTAAAGTAAAACTGGGACCTCGCGAGCAAGAGTGAGACAACGATGGCGCTTTACACAATAGGTGAAGTGGCTTTGCTTTGTGATATCAACCCTGTCACTTTACGCGCGTGGCAGAGGCGTTATGGATTACTAAAACCGCAGCGGACGGACGGTGGGCATCGCCTGTTTAACGATGCAGACATCGACAGGATCCGCGAGATAAAACGCTGGATAAACAATGGCGTTCAGGTCAGTAAGGTCAAAACGTTACTCAGCAATGAGAGCATTGATGCACATAACGGTTGGCGCGAACAACAAGAAACGCTATTGAGCTATTTGCAAAATAATAATTTGCATAGCCTCAGGCTGTGGATCAAAGAGCGTGGTCAGGATTATCCCGCACAGACGCTCAACACGCATTTGTTCACGCCTTTACGCCGCCGCCTGCAATGTCAGCAACCTGTCCTCCAGGCGTTACTGGGGATCCTGGATGGCGTCCTCATTAATTACATTGCGATTTGCCTTAACAGCGCGCGCAAAAAACAGGGTAAAGATGCCCTGGTCGTTGGCTGGAATGTTCATGATACCACCCGACTGTGGCTGGAAGCCTGGGTCGCCAGCCAGCAGGGATGGCGAGTTGACGTGCTGGCTCATTCGTTAACCCAACTACGACCGGAGCTGTTTGAGGGACGAACGTTACTTGTCTGGTGCGGAGAAAGCCAAACATCCGCTCAGCAACAACAGTTAAGTGAATGGCGTGCGCTGGGACACGATATTTATCCACTCGGTATTTAATATTCCATTAACAAACGTGTACAATCCTTTTATTAACTTAAGGAGTACATAATGAGCGCAGCTAAAATTGGTGTGATAACCCTCTTCCTGCTGATGGCCATCGGCGGTATCGGCGGTGTAATGCTGGCAGGCTATACCTTTATTTTGCGTGCCGGGTAAGGTGTTGCGCTAATCGCTCAAACCCGCGATCAATAATGACTGCCGCCAACGCGACCAGCAGCGCCCCCTGAATCACATAGGCCGTATTAAATCCGCTCAACCCGATGATTATTGGCGTTCCCAGCGTGTTCGCCCCAACGGTTGAGGCAATTGTCGCGGTACCAATATTAATAATCACCGACGTGCGAATCCCGGCCAGGATGACCGGAGCTGCCAGTGGAAGCTCCACTTTGCGCAGCCGTTGCCCGCGACTCATCCCCATTCCACTGGCGATATCCATCACGCTGGCCGATATCCCGCCAAGCCCTGCCAACGTTGCCTGTAAGACAGGCAGTACACCGTAAAGGATCAGCGCAATAATGGCTGGCTCCGGGCCGAACCCCATGACGGGTACCGCAATGGCCAACACGGCGACCGGCGGAAAAGTTTGCCCCACTGCGGCTATCGTTTCGACCAGTGGACGAAACTCAGTTCCCCACGAACGGGTTACCGCTATCCCGGCCCCTGTACCGATAATGACTGCCACCAGGCTGGAAATCCCCACCAGACCAAAATGGGCCAGCGCCAGTGCGATAAAACTTTCCTGCTGATAAACCGGACGCGGCAACTGCGGAAACAACGCGCCAAACAGCGCCTGGCTGTGGGGCAAGCCCATCAGCAGGAGCAAAAAAAGCACAATCAGCCAGAGCAGCGGATCAGACAGACGTTTCACTGTGCGGCATCTCCGAAAGCAGATCGTGAAAATGGAGCGTGCCGCAGGCAACGCCTTGCGCGTTAACGACCGGTAAGACTTCGCAACCGCGAGCCACGAAAACTGAGAGCGCATCACGTAGCGTCATCTCATCCACCAGCGGTTCGCCGCCCGGATGGGGATCGGGTCGCATAAAGTCGCCGACTGTCCGCAGCGACAATAACCGTACACCCAGTTCACTTCGGCCAAAAAAGGTTTGTACAAATTCATTCGCCGGCGCGGTCAGCATCGATAATGGCGTACCTTGCTGTACAACCTCGCCCGCATCCATAAGCACCAGATGTTCAGCCAGCCTCAACGCCTCATCGATATCGTGCGTCACCAGCACAATCGTGCGTCCAAGAAGACGGTGAATGCGGGTCATCTCTTGCTGTAAAGCACTGCGTGTCACCGGATCCAGCGCGCCAAAAGGTTCATCCATCAGCAATACCTGAGGGTCTGCCGCCAGCGCTCGCGCCACCCCCACCCGTTGCTGCTGCCCACCGGAAAGCTGATGCGGATAACGGTGACGTAACTCCGCCTCCAGGCCCAACAGCGCCATCAGTTCGTCCGTTCTGTCATCAATACGTGCACGCGACCATTTGCGCAATTTCGGTACGGTGGCAATGTTCTGCGCTACGGTCCAGTGCGGAAACAACCCGATAGATTGAATGGCATAGCCCATACGCCGACGTAGCTCCAGCACGGGCAGGCTGCGGATCTCCTCACCGGCAAAGCGGATCTGCCCGCTGTCATGCTCAACCAGCCGATTAATCATTTTCAGTGTGGTGGACTTCCCCGAACCCGACGTACCAATTAACACTGAAAAGCTGCCTTCACGAAAGTGCAGATTGAGATCGTTGACTGCCGTTTGTTGACCATAGGTTTTACTGACATGGCTAAATTCAATCATCGTTTGTCACCTTCAGCAGGGCTAAGCCTAAATCAAACAACGCATCAATCAGTACTGCCAGCACAACTACCGGGATCACGCCCAATAACACTAAATCCACAGCGCTACTGAGTAATCCCTGAAAGACCAGCGCGCCAAATCCGCCGGCACCGATCAGCGCGGCAATGACGGCCATCCCCACCGTCTGCACCATCACCACACGCAAACTGCGCAAGAAGACCGGTAATGCCAGTGGCAGTTGTACCGCCCAAAAACGTTGACGCGAACTCATGCCCATTGCCCGGGCGCTTTGCAGTACATCATGCGGAACCTGATTCAACCCGGCCACGACGCCGCGCACCAGCGGTAAGAGCGCATAGAGCACCAGCGCAATCAGCGCCGGCGTCAGTCCGGTTCCCGCAACGCCAAACGTACTTAGCCAGGGAAAGAACGTCACCAGACCCGCCAGTGGCGCAATCAACAGACCAAACAACGCCACCGAGGGAATGGTTTGTATTATGTTGAGCACGGCAAAGACCGGTCCCTGACGCGCGCTGGATAAAGCGCACCAGATGCCCAGCGGGACGCCAATGAGCAGCGCGGGAACGACAGTGCCTACCAGAATCGTCAGATGCTGCGCCAGCGCATCATCAAAGACATCCTGACGATTGGCATACTCTTTGAGCAGAGAAAGGTCATTGAAAGTGCCCGACAACAGCAACGCCAGCGGCACAATGATAATTTGCGTATGCAGAACCCAACGCCAGAGCGGCTGTGCGGTGATACGACGAATGGCATCGCTGGCGGCCAGCAGCAGTAGCCCCAGTGCCAGCCAGAAGCCACTACCGAGGCTGGTTCTCGCCAGCGGACTCCCCGTCTGCGCAAGATAAGTGGCCGTTTTACCCGCGGCAAACAGTGCCACAATCACCAACAGTTGCGTCGCGATAAGCGTTAACACGCCGCCAGATTTACCTGGCAACACGCACAAAAACACCAGCAACAACAATACCGCCGCCAGTCCCCATACAGCACCGGGCCAGATATCCCAGAGCTGGCGACCTTCGCCGGAGACCAGACGGTTAGGCGCATAACTGACAAACGGAAGCGCTGCGGCGGCCATGAGCAAAAAAACCAGCAGCAACAGCACCCGGTTAAACGATATTTTTGGCACGGCCCTCACCTGATGCAAACCGGGTTACTTCACCCAACCTTTTTGCTTCAGGTAGTCTGCTGCGACCTTTTTCGCATCCAGCCCTTCAACGGCGATACTGGCGTTGAGTTGTTGCAACGTTTTTTCATCCAGGCTCGCGAATACGGGCTTCAGCCATTCCCCCATTTCCGGGTAGGCCTTCAGAACCGACTCACGCACGACCGGTGCAGGCGCATAAATAGGCTGAACACTTTTCGGATCGGTTAAAGTTTGTAGTCCCAGTGCCGCAACAGGTCCATCGGTCCCGTAGGCCATCGCCGCATTGACGCCCGAGGTTTGCTGCGCTGCGGCTTTAATAGTCACTGCGGTATCGCCTCCCGCCAGGGATAAAAGCTGATTCTGATTCAGCGTAAAATCATAGGCTTTTTCAAAAGCGGGTAGCGCATCGGCACGTTCAATAAATTCCGCGGAAGCCGCCAGTTTGAACGTACCGCCCTCTTTCAGATAGCGCCCCAGATCAGCAAGTGAAACGAGTTTGTTCTTTTGGGCAACATCCTGGCGTACCGCGATGGTCCAGGTGTTATTGGCTGGCGCAGGTGTTAACCAGACCAGCTTATTTTGTTCCGCATCCAGCTTTTTGACTTTTTCAAAACCAGCCTGAGCATTTTTCCACGCCGGATCGTTTTCATCTTTAAAGAAAAAGGCGCCATTGCCGGTGTATTCCGGGTAGATATCCAGTTCACCAGACGTAATCGCCCCACGAACCACAGGCGTGGTTCCCAGTTGCACTTTGTTGACCGTTTTGACACCGTGGCTTTCAAGCACCTGCAAAATAATGTTGCCGAGCAGCGCGCCTTCAGTATCTATTTTTGAACCGACCGTCACCGGCGATGCGGCCTGCACGGGTACGCTCATTGCGGCTAATAGCGCCAACGCACCCGGCCATACCGTTGAGATTTTCATGCTGCTCTCCTCATCCTTTTACTGCCCTTTTCAGGGCGCAGAGGAAAAAGCATAGTTGAAAAATCTGGCATTAACCTGCCAATGGGAGGCTAAAGAAGGAAATTATTCCCAGTAACCTGGTGATAAGTAACGCCTGGCAGCGCCCGATGCGCAAAAAGAAAAGGCCGGGAACCCGGCCTTTGTTCGCAATCAATTACAGCAGTTCAAACTCACCCTGTTTCACCCGTGCAGAATCAACGCCGATAAAGACGTTAAATTTGCCCGGTTCCGCATCGTATTTCATACGCTGGTTCCAGAATTTCAGCGCGTCAATATCAATCGGGAAACTGACAGTCTGCGTCTCGCCTGGCTTGAGATTGACTTTCTCAAACCCTTTCAGCTGTTTTACCGGACGGCTCATTGAGGCAGTCACATCCTGCAAATACATCTGAATGACCGTCGCACCTTCGCGCTTACCGGTATTGGTCACCTGCACGCTGGCAGTTACCGTTCCGTCACGTTTCATTGTCGGCGATGAAAGTTTCACATCAGACACGGTGAAGGTGGTGTAGCTCAGGCCGTAGCCAAAGGGATACAGCGGCCCATTCGCTTCGTCAAAGTAGCGCGAGGTGTATTTATTCGGCTTATCGGCGTTATACGGACGACCGGTATTCAAATGGCTGTAATAGACCGGGATCTGCCCGACAGAACGCGGGAAGGACATCGGCAGCTTACCTGACGGGTTGTAATCGCCAAACAGCACATCCGCAATCGCGTTACCGCCTTCCGTACCCGCGAACCAGGTTTCCAGAATCGCATCGGCCTGCTGATCTTCTTTCACCAACGCTAACGGACGACCGTTCATGAGCACCAGTACCAGTGGTTTACCGGTCGCTTTCAGTGCCGCAATCAGGTCTCGCTGGCTCTGCGGGATAGTGATATCAGTACGGCTGGAGGCTTCATGTGCCATGCCTTGTGCCTCACCGACCACCGCCACGACCACATCAGATTGCTTCGCGGCATTAACAGCTTCGTCGATCATCGCCTGTGGAGAGCGCGGGTCTACCTTCACTGCCTCTTCGTACAAATTGAGGAAATCGACAATGCCTTTATCGTTAGTGATATTGGCTCCTTTGGCATAGACCACTTTGCCTTTCTCACCCAACGCGTTTTTAATGCCCGTCAGCACCGTCACAGATTGATCGGCAACACCCGCAGCTGACCAACTGCCCATCACATCACGTTTGCTGTCTGCCAGCGGGCCGACAACCGCAACGGTCGCAGATTTGCTCAGCGGCAATGTTTCCAGACGGTTCTTCAACAGCACCAGGCTTTCACGCGCCACTTCACGCGCTTCTTTGCGATGCAAACGACTTTCTGCGTTCGTGTCCTGTGGGTCAGTCTCTTTCGCCCCCAGATGGCTGTACGGATCGTTAAACAGCCCCATATCATATTTCACGTTCAGCACATGGCGCGTCGCATCATCCAGCTCTGCCATCGTGACTTTGCCTGACTTAATCAGGCCGGGCAGATACTTACTGTAGTACTCGTCGCTCATGCTCATGTTAATGCCGGACTTGATCGCCACGCGTACAGCATCTTCAGGATCGGAGGCGGCGCCGTGCTTGATCAGTTCTTTAATGGCGCCATGATCGGAAACCGTAATCCCCTTAAAGCCCCACTCGTCGCGCAGGACGTCTTTCAGCAGCCAGGCATCAGAGGTTGCCGGGGTGCCGTTAAGCGAATTAAGCCCCACCATTACCGCACCGCTGCCGGCATCCAGCCCGGCTTTGTACGGCGGCATGTAGTCGTTAAACAAACGCTGCGGGCTCATATCAACGGTGTTGTACTCTTTGCCGCCTTCCACTGCGCCATAGGCGGCAAAGTGCTTGACGCTGGTCATCACGGAATAGCGGTCAGCCGGGCTTTTCCCCTGCATCGCTTCCACCATGGTTTTGCCCATTGTGGCCGTTAAATACGTGTCCTCGCCGAAACCTTCGGAAGCGCGTCCCCAGCGTGGATCGCGAGAGACATCGACCATCGGCGCCCAGGTCATATTCAGGCCATCGTCTGCGGCTTCATAAGCGGAAACGCGACCGACCGTTCTGACTGCATCGAGATTAAAAGAGGATGCCAGACCGAGGCTTATCGGAAATACGGTGCGTTGGCCGTGCAGCACGTCATACGCGAAAAAGAGAGGGATTTTCAGGCGACTGAGTTCCATCACCTGATCCTGCATTTTACGGATATCCTGGCGCGTAACGGTGTTAAAAATTGCCCCCACCTGCCCGTCTTTGATCATCTCACGGATGGCTTCTTTCGGGTTATCAGGCCCGACGCTTATCAGTCGTAACTGCCCGATTTTCTCATCCACGGTCATTTGCTTGAGTAAATCGGTAACAAACGCATCCCGTGCTTCAGGTGTCAAAGGATGGTCACCAAACAGGGAGTTCGCCAGCGCTGGCTGCAACGCCAGGCTCACCGCGACACCTACAGAACATAGCCATTTCATGTTGATTCTCTCTTTATTTTTTCCCGCTGAGGCAGCGAAAATATAACAAAAACCGCAGTTTGCCGTAAGCCTAAACGGGAGAGACAAAGAAAGCTAAGGTTATTCTCTGAATTTTCAAAACCAGAGTGAATGAATGCAACTCAACCCAAAGACAAGCTAAATGAGAAAGCGTATTGTCATACAAAGCGCTATGCTTGTTCCTGATATTGAGTCCCACCACAAGGAGTGGAGAATGTCTTCCATTACAACAATTGATAATAAAGCTTTTCTGAATGATCTGACCCGTCTGGTGGGTCATTCTCACCTGCTCACCGATCCCGCTAAAACCGCCCGTTATCGCAAGGGCTTTCGCTCTGGTCAGGGCGATGCGCTCGCCGTCGTTTTTCCTGGCACACTATTAGAACTGTGGCGCGTCCTGAACGCCTGCGTGAACGCGGATAAAATTATTCTGATGCAGGCCGCCAATACCGGCCTGACCGAAGGCTCTACACCCAGCGGCAACGATTACGATCGCGACATTGTCATTATCAGCACGCTGCGCCTCGACAAGCTGCACGTCATCGGCAAAGGCGAACAGGTTCTGGCATATCCCGGCACCACGCTCTATTCGCTGGAAAAAGCGCTGAAACCTTTTGGTCGCGAGCCACATTCGGTGATCGGTTCTTCCTGTATTGGTGCTTCCGTCATTGGCGGTATTTGCAACAACTCCGGCGGCTCGCTGGTACAGCGCGGCCCGGCATATACAGAGATGTCGCTGTTTGCCCGCATTGATGAACAGGGTAAATTACAGCTGGTCAATCACCTGGGCATTGAACTGGGTCAGACGCCGGAGCAGATCCTCAGCAACCTTGATGACGAACGTATCAAGGAGAATGATGTACACCACGATGGCCGTCACGCGCACGATCACGATTACATTACCCGCGTCAGAGATATTGAAGCCGACACCCCTGCTCGCTACAACGCGGACCCGGATCGCTTGTTTGAGTCCTCCGGTTGCGCGGGAAAACTTGCAGTTTTTGCCGTGCGTCTGGATACCTTTGAAGCCGAGAAAAACCAGCAAGTCTTTTATATCGGCACGAACCAGCCAGAGGTGCTGACCGAGATCCGTCGTCATATTCTGGCGAAGTTTGAGCACCTGCCGGTCGCCGGTGAATATATGCACCGCGATATTTACGATATTGCTGAGAAATACGGTAAAGACACGTTTTTAATGATCGACAAGCTCGGCACCGACAAAATGCCGTTCTTCTTTACCCTGAAAGGTCGCACCGATGCGATGCTGGAAAAAGTGAAAATTTTCCGCCCGCACTTTACTGACCGGGCTATGCAGAAATTTGGCCATCTATTCCCCAGCCATTTGCCGGCGAGAATGAAAAGCTGGCGCGATAAATACGAGCACCACCTGTTGTTGAAAATGGCAGGCGGCGGTGTCGCTGAAGCGCAAAGCTGGCTGACCGAGTATTTCAAAACTGCCGAGGGGGATTTCTTTGCCTGTACGCCAGAAGAAGGCAGCAAGGCATTTCTGCACCGCTTCGCGGCGGCTGGCGCGGCTATCCGTTATCAGGCCGTTCACGCAGATGACGTTGAAGATATTCTGGCGCTGGATATTGCCCTGCGCCGTAACGACACCGAATGGTACGAGCATCTGCCGGCGGAAATTGACAGCAAATTAGTCCACAAACTCTATTACGGCCACTTTATGTGCTACGTCTTCCATCAGGATTATATTGTGAAGAAAGGCGTGGATGCGCATGCACTGAAAGAGCAAATGCTGGAATTGCTGCATGAACGCGGGGCACAGTACCCGGCAGAGCATAACGTGGGACACCTGTACAAAGCACCGGAAACACTGACGCGTTTTTATCGCGAAAATGACCCTACTAACAGCATGAATCCGGGTATCGGTAAGACAAGTAAGCAGAAGTTCTGGAAAGAATCGCAGGAGTGAGAAGCGTCAGCGCCATCGGACTCGTTGCCGAAGGCGCTGCACTTGCCCGGCCGACATCAATACTCATGTGCAGGCCGGAAAAGGTGTCGCCAACGCGTTAATCGTTCTGCGCGGTTTGTTCACCCGTTGTTGAACCGGTCGCCGCCATCTGCGCGGCTTTTTGTTTCTTATAGCTCAACGCCGCCGCCGGAACAGGCATCACTTTGCCGGTTTCAATCCAGGTACGTAAACGGCTGGCATCCGCAAAGTGCGTATATTTACCGAAGGCATCCATCACCACCAGCGCAACCGGCTTGTTATTGATTACCGTACGCATCACCAGACAGTGACCCGCCGCATTGGTAAACCCGGTTTTGGTTAACTGAATATTCCAGTTATCGCGGTACACCAGATGGTTCGTGTTGCGAAATGGCAGCGTATAAGCCGGGTTGGCAAAGGTCGCCATATCTTCACGGGTCGTACTGAGCTGACCAATCAGCGGATATTGTTTGCTGGCAATCAGCAGCTTGGTTAAATCACGCGCAGTCGAAACGTTGTGAATGGATAGCCCCGTCGGTTCAACAAAACGCGTCTGGGTCATCCCCAGCGACTTCGCTTTGGCATTCATCGCCTTGATAAACGCGTTGTAGCCGCCCGGATAATGATGCGCGAGGCTCGCCGCCGCACGGTTTTCTGACGACATCAGCGCCAGCAGAAGCATGTTTTTACGGCTGATCTCGCTGTTCAGGCGTACGCGGGAATAGATGCCTTTCATTTCCGGCGTCTGACTAATATCCACTTTCAGTTTTTCATCCAGCGGCAGCCGCGCATCAAGCACAACCATCGCTGTCATTAATTTGGTAATCGACGCAATCGGACGCACGAGATCCGGGTGGTTCGAATAGATCACTTTGTTGGTGTTCAGATCAACAATCATCGCACTGCCGGACGCAATCTCAGGTTGAGAAGCGGCTGCAGTCGTGGCCGTTTTCGCCACGGCCTGGGGTGCAAAAGGAACAGCCAGCACCAGGGCAAGGCTTAATAATGAAACTCGGAATTTCAGCATGATGAGATTTCTGATAAGGATTCACGCACGTGACAACGCACACCGCCAGAGATAAGGATTATCTCAAGCTAGCTCAGGCATCATAACCACCCGACAGCGTCGCCGCTACAGAAGAATCATCTCGAAATGCTGCATTGCTGGCTTTTGCACCAGCAATGCAGCGCAGACAGGTTTATCCGTCAGAATAACCGATAGCCATAACCCCACAGGATCACCGTTATCGCCAACAGAACTTCCAGCACCAGGACACCAATCGCCAGCGTTGAACTGGAAAAGCTAAGGCCTTCCTCTTTGCTGATATTCAGGAACGTCGGAATGCCGAGATAGAGTAAATAACCGGTGTAAAACAGCGCGACTGTCCCCACTAACGCGCAAAGCCAGACCAGTGGATACAAGGCCACCAGGCCACTTAAAAACAGCGGTGTGGCGACATAGCCTGCAAAGACCATACAGTGTGCCAACGACGGACGCTGCGGATAATTGCGCGCCATCCACCAGATGACCCGCCCCATGACAGCCACGCCTGCCAGCATCACACCGTAAAACAGAATTGCCATCGCAAATCCGGTTAACAGGGAGAGTTGCAATACGTTGCCATCGCCAAAATTCCAGCCGATTTGTGTCGTACCGATAAATGCGCAGACAACGGGAATGGCCGCCATCAGCAGTACATGGTGGGTATAGTGATGCGAAACTGTTTCGTTTTCGCTGTTGATCACGTGCATTTCACGATCGGGATGGGAAAACAGCCCCCAGACATGGTTCATACCGCCCCCTTCTTGTCAGCTCCGGACCTCAACACTTCAAGTATAATTCAGCTTTTGATTATTTTATGTACACAGCCAAAATACCGATGCGCTGAGTGGGCTTTTACGGCATCAATAATTCATAGGGTGTATGCTAAGGAGTGTGGAGGTCATACAAACGTATGGATATAAACAGCATTATTGCGCAGTACGGTTACGCTGCATTGGTGATTGGCAGTCTGGCCGAAGGGGAAACCATCACCCTGCTCGGCGGTGTCGCCGCCCATCAGGGATTACTTCAATTTCCGCTGGTGGTCATCTCCGTCGCACTGGGGGGAATGATTGGCGATCAGTTGCTCTTTTTCCTCGGACGTCGGTATGGCGGCAAAATTTTACGCCGATTCTCCCGCCATCGGGCAAAAATTCATTACGCGCAGAAAATGATCCAACGACGCCCTTACCTGTTCGTGGTCGGTACACGCTTTATGTACGGATTTCGCGTCATTGGTCCCTTGTTGATTGGCGCCAGCCACTTACCGCCAAAAATCTTTATTCCGCTGAATATTTTGGGGGCCGTTGTCTGGGCGTTGCTGTTTACCACCCTCGGCTATATTGGCGGAGAAGTGGTTGCTCCCTGGCTGCACAGCCTCGATCAGCACATCAAACACGGAGTATGGCTGGTTCTGATCGTGGGCATTGTGGTTGCTACCCGCTGGTGGATGAAACAGCGAAACAAACGAAAAGCACAGTAACGCTGGCCCGAAACAGAAATCTGCCGGGCCAGACAATCAGGATGCGTGGTACCCACCGCCCAGTGCATTGGTCAACTGAATCGAGGCGTCCAGCCACTGACCTTGTAAAATCAGACCGTTACACTGCTCACGTAACGCCGGAATTTTAGCCTCACTGACGCGGGAGCCCGCAATGATGCCGGCATTGAACCGTGCCTGTGCCAGTTCCACAACGCGCTGCGCATCATGCTCGATTTGATGCTGATGCTGGTTTTTCTGTGCCAGCGTTTCCACTTGCGTTGCGGTGCGCGCCACATCATTTACCGCATCCACCACGGCTTTGTTGTAGTTAGCCACCGTCAGGTTGCTTTGCGCTTTGGTCATGTCGAGATTGGCGTTCAGCCTGCCACTGTCAAAAATGGGCAGCGTCAGCCCGGCAGTCACGCCCATTTGTTGCGCGGAATGACGGAAGAGATCGCTCAGATGTAGCGCATCCTGCTGCAGGAAGGCCATCAGATTAACGTCGGGATAAAACGCCGCTTTTGCCGCATCAACACTGCTCAGTGAGGATTCTATGTACCAGTGAGCAGCCTGCAAATCCGGGCGGCGCGCCAGCAGCGAATAACCTAACCGGGACGGCAACTGGCTTTCCACCACCGGCATCATCGCGGTATGGAGCGTCAACAAAGAAGATTGTGTATTGGTCAGCGCGCTCAACCGCGCTTCGATCACCTTCATTTTTCCGCTGACATCGTTCAGTTGCTGCTCCGTTTTGCGCGAATCGATATCGGTTTCAACACCTTCTACCGAGGAGGTGAGGCCATTTTGATACAGCTCGCGATTCACGGTAATCACGTTTTGTTGCTCAGTTTCGATTTGCATCAGCACCGTTTTCAGCGCAGCCTGCGTCTGCCATTCCCAATACAGACGGGATACCCCGCTTGCCAGCAACTGTCGGGTTTGCTCCCGCTCTGCTTCACGCGCTTTTACCGCGCCAATACGCGCCGTCACCTCTGCCCGATTCTTGCCCCACAAATCCAGATCCCAGCCCGCAGTTAAGCCCAATGTGCCGTTGGTGTACCACGGCCCCGTCGTACCCGCTGCGGGATCGGTGAGCGCGAATGGGCCCATCAGCCCCTCGGCAGACATACGTTGACGCTCAACGTCTGCGGAAAAATCAATTTGTGGACCGTCCTGCGCCTCAACAGCCTTCGCCTGCGCTTCAGCCAGTTGAATACGTTGTTCTGCGACCTGCATATCGGGAGAATTTCGAAGCGTGCTGTCAATCAGCGCATTCAGCTGCGGGTCATGATACGCCTTCCACCATTGGCTATCGGGCCAGCCATTTTTTAACGCCGCGGGTAACGTAGAATCCATCTTCGCAGCAGGCGTCTGCTGTGACAGCAACTGACGGGTATCATGCATGGGCGCACACCCGGACATAAGAAGATAAAGTGGCAGGCATGCCGTGGCGATAAAAACAGAATGACGATTCATGAGGTTTTCAGGTAAGAAATGATGCGCAGAGATTACGACTTGTCGCCCTCACTTTTTTAGTTACGCGTGGCAATACACCTTTGGAAATCAAAATAAATAATCGGAAAAACATATACCTAGTAAATAACACATTATTAATAATACTAATATTTTATGTGTTACGGCAAAAAGCCGATTTTGCTGCTAAGCCACCTGTTTTTACCCCATTGCCGCTCCAGGCGGGCGACGAGAAAACTATCGCAATCCAACAACCGGTAACCTGCTTACCCGCGTTGCCAGGAAAATTTTCCAATATCTTCCTATACTCAGCATGAACTTACCAAAAAAGGGAAAGTTAATGAAAATACTGCTGTGGGTTATTTTAATTATTTTTCTGATTGGATTATTGGTGGTAACAGGCGTGTTTAAGATGATTTTCTGACATCAAAGCCGGTTGTAAGCGGCCGGATAAGACGCATCAGCGTCACTATCCGGCCAACTTATCAGGCGAGTGCCTTCGTGATTTTTTCGAACAGATCGCCGGAGAGATTCTCCAGTCCTTTCAGTTGCTCCAGCGCCGCACGCATCTTCGCCTGACGTTTCGTATCATAGCGTTTCAAACGAATCAGCGGTTCGATCAGACGTGAAGCCACCTGCGGATTACGGCTGTTCAGTTCGGTGAGCATATCGACCAGGAACTGATAACCGCTGCCATCTTCCGCGTGGAACGCCGCCGGGTTGCTGCCCGCGAAGGCACCAATCAGCGAACGGATACGGTTTGGGTTACTCATGCTGAAAGAGCGATGCTTCAACAGGCCGCGTACCGTATTCAGCACGTTATCTGCCGGGCTGGTGGATTGCAGGATAAACCATTTATCCATCACCAGACCGTCATGGTGCCACTTATCGTCATACTCCTGCATCAGCGCATCACGACATGGCAGTTGCGCCGCAACAGCGGCTGACAGCGCCGCCAGCGCATCGGTCATGTTATTGGCTTCGCGGTACTGCTTGCTCACCAGTGTGTCCGCCAGATGCGTTTCGCCAAAGGCGAGGAAGCGCAGGCAGGCATTGCGCAGCGTACGTTTGCCGATATCAGCGTGTTCGACACGGTACTCATCAAGATGATTGGCGTTATAAATGGCCAGGCACTCATCCGCTAACTCCGCAGCCAGCGTACGGGTCAGCGCTTCACGCACCTCTGTGATTGCCACCGGATCGATAATCTCGAACAGCTCAGCCATCTCGTTTACCGAAGGCAGTGTCAGGATCTCAGCCGCCAGCGCGGGGTCGATCTTCTCATCAAGCAGGATTGCACGGAAAGCATCCGCAACGTGCGCTGGCAGAGACAGCGGTTGACCCTGCTGATGGCGGGCTACGTTCAGTTTGATATAGGTTGCCAGCAAGCTTTGCGCCGCATCCCAACGGGAGAAATCGTTACGCGCGTGACGCATCAGGAATGTCAGTTGCTGATCGCTCCATTTATATTCCAGTTTCACCGGGGCAGAGAATTCGCACAGCAACGCCGGAACCGGCTGGAAGTAGACGTTATCAAAGACAAACGTCTGTTCCGCCTGGGTGACGTTAAGCACGGAATTCACCGGATGTCCGCCTTTTTGCAACGGGATCACTTTGCCTTCGTTGTCATAAAGTTCAATGGCGAAAGGAATATGCAACGGCTGCTTTTCCGCCTGATCCGGCGTAGCAGGCGTACGTTGACTGATCGTCAGCGTGTACTGCTCGGTGCCTGGATTGTAGTCATCACGCACGGTCACCACGGGTGTACCGGACTGGCTATACCAACGACGGAAATGAGACAGATCGACGTTGGAAGCGTCTTCCATCGCCTGCACAAAATCGTCACAGGTCGCGGCGCTACCATCGTGGCGCTCGAAATAGAGCTGCATCCCTTTCTGGAAATTAGACTCGCCCAACAGGGTGTGGATCATACGAATCACTTCTGCACCCTTTTCGTACACGGTCAGGGTATAGAAGTTGTTCATCTCAATGACCTTATCCGGGCGGATAGGATGCGCCATCGGGCTGGCGTCTTCGGCAAACTGCAGGCCGCGCATCGTACGCACGTTACTGATACGGTTTACCGCGCGGGAACCGAGATCGGAACTGAACTCCTGATCGCGGAATACGGTTAAGCCTTCTTTCAGACTCAACTGGAACCAGTCGCGGCAGGTTACGCGGTTTCCGGTCCAGTTATGGAAATATTCATGGCCAATGACGCGCTCAATATCGAGGTAATCTTTGTCGGTCGCAGTATCGGTACGCGCCAGCACATACTTGGAGTTAAAGATGTTCAGACCTTTATTCTCCATCGCCCCCATATTAAAGAAGTCCACCGCGACAATCATATAGATGTCGAGGTCATACTCCAGGCCGAAACGCTCTTCATCCCACTTCATGGAATTTTTCAACGAGGTCATCGCCCACGGGGCGCGATCCAGGTTTCCGCGATCGACATACAGTTCCAGCGCCACTTCACGCCCGGAGCGCGTCGTAAAGGTATCGCTCAGTACATCGAAATCACCGGCTACCAGCGCGAACAGATAGCAGGGTTTCGGGAATGGATCCTGCCACTGCACCCAGTGACGGCCATTTTCCAGCTCGCCCTGCGCGATACGGTTACCGTTAGAAAGCAGGAACGGATATTTGGTTTTGTCAGCAATAATCTTCGTGGTAAACCGCGCCAGTACGTCCGGGCGGTCAAGATACCAGGTAATATGGCGGAAACCTTCCGCTTCACACTGAGTACACAGTGCGTCGCCGGACTGATACAGTCCTTCCAGCGCGGTATTTGCCGCCGGGCTTATCTCATTGACAATACGCAGCGTAAAACGCTCAGGCAGGTGGCTAATGACCAACGCCCCCTCTTCTTCCTGATACTCTGTCCACGGTTCGTCGTTCACGTGGATAGACACCAGGGTCAGGTCTTCGCCATTCAGACGCAGAGGCGCATCAGAGGCACCATGACGGACAGCCTGGCTCACGGCAGTGACCACGGTTTTTTCAGCATCCAGGTCAAAGGTCAAGTCAATATCAGTAATCTGGTAATCCGGTGCACGATAGTCGTGACGGTATTTGGCTTGTGGCTGTTGTGTCATAAAAAAACCTTTAGCATCTTTTGTAGAGTTCCGGCTTCAGTCTATTCCTGTTGTGTAAAACGCGCTACGCAGAATGTTCATCTTTTCAGGCACAAACACCCTTTTTGCTACATTTTAATAACACGAGGCACGAATTGCCCTCGACCATAAAGCGTGCTTATGGTGTGATCGGGGTTCAATAAATCGCTAAACAGGGTATACTCCAGCGGTTTTCTTAGTTGTTTATTGTACTAAACGCTCCCGTGAGAGGATGCTACTGCGCACCTATGACACAATTCGCATCTCCTGTTCTGCACTCGCTGCTGGATACAGACGCTTATAAGTTGCATATGCAGCAAGCCGTTTTTCACCACTACTATGATGTGCAAGTAGCGGCTGAATTTCGTTGCCGTGGCGATGACCTGCTCGGTATTTATGCCGACGCTATTCGTGAGCAGGTGAATGCTATGCAACACCTGCGACTTCAGGAGGACGAGTACCAGTGGCTCTCCGGCCTGCCCTTCTTTAAAGCGGATTACCTCACCTGGTTACGCGATTTCCGCTATAACCCGGATCAGGTCTGCGTCACTAATGATAATGGTAAGTTGAACATCCGTTTAACAGGTCCATGGCGTGAAGTGATCATGTGGGAAGTTCCGTTGCTGGCTGTTATTAGCGAGCTGGTGCACCGTTACCGTTCACCGGAATCCGGTGTCCCGCAGGCGCTGGATGAACTGGAAGGCAAACTAGTCGAATTCTCTGCTTTAACGAAAGATGTCGATATGTCCCGCTTCCATCTCATGGATTTCGGCACCCGTCGTCGTTTTTCACGCGAAGTACAGCAAGCGATTGTTAAACGTCTCCAGCAAGAGCCGTGGTTTGTCGGCACCAGTAACTATGATCTTGCTCGCCGACTGTCGTTAACACCGATGGGCACCCAGGCGCATGAATGGTTCCAGGCGCACCAACAGATCAGCCCCGAGCTTGCCACCAGCCAACGCGTTGCGCTTGCCGCATGGCTGAATGAATATCCCGACCAGCTCGGCATTGCCCTGACCGACTGCATCACCATGGACGCGTTTTTACGTGATTTTGGCGTTGAGTTTGCTACCCGTTATCAGGGGTTGCGCCACGACTCAGGCGATCCGGTGGAATGGGGTGAAAAAGCCATAGCCCATTATGAGAAACTGGGGATTGACCCGCTCTGCAAAACGCTGGTGTTCTCGGATAATCTTGACCTGAAGAAAGCGATTGAACTCTATCGCCACTTCTCTTCTCGCGTACAGCTGAGTTTTGGCATCGGAACGCGCTTAACCTGCAACATTCCTCAGGTGAAGCCGCTGAATATTGTTATTAAGCTGGTTGAATGCAATGGCAAACCGGTGGCGAAACTGTCAGACAGCCCAGGTAAAACCATCTGTCATGATAAAGCGTTTGTCCGCGCGCTGCGTAAAGCCTTTGATCTTCCGCATATCAAAAAAGCCAGTTAATCTCTTCAGGGGGTCTTTTCGACCCCCTTTTCATGTTTATTTCCGAAATCTTTCGTTCCAGCTACGAATTCTGCTTGTCTGATTACAGATGCCAGGTAACATAGGTATCCCCCCATTACGGGTGGACATGTGTTTATATTTCCGACTATTAACAGAGAGAATATTATGAGCGTTGTGCCTGTAGCCGACGTACTCCAGGGCCGCGTAGCCGTTGACAGCGAAGTCACCGTGCGCGGATGGGTGCGTACCCGCCGAGATTCAAAAGCTGGCATCTCCTTCCTCGCCGTTTATGACGGTTCCTGCTTTGATCCTGTACAGGCCGTCATCAATAATTCTCTGCCCAATTACAATCAGGACGTATTACGTCTGACGACGGGCTGTTCTGTTATCGTAACGGGTAAAGTCGTTGCGTCACCAGGACAGGGACAGAGCTTTGAAATTCAGGCCACTGAGGTTGAAGTCACGGGCTGGGTTGAAGATCCAGATACTTACCCGATGGCGGCAAAGCGTCACAGTATCGAGTATCTGCGTGAAGTAGCGCACATGCGTCCGCGTACCAACATGATTGGTGCCGTTGCACGTGTACGTCATACGCTGGCGCAGGCGCTGCATCGCTTTTTCCACGAGCAGGGTTTCTTTTGGGTATCCACACCGCTGATTACCGCTTCTGATACGGAAGGTGCCGGTGAAATGTTCCGCGTTTCTACGCTGGATCTGGAAAACCTGCCGCGTAACGATCAGGGTAAAGTCGATTTCGACAAAGACTTCTTTGGTAAAGAAGCTTTCCTGACCGTTTCAGGTCAGTTGAACGGTGAAACCTACGCCTGTGCACTGTCCAAAATCTACACCTTTGGACCGACTTTCCGTGCAGAAAACTCCAACACCAGCCGTCACCTTGCTGAGTTCTGGATGCTGGAGCCGGAAGTGGCATTCGCCGATCTGAACGATGTCGCGGGTCTGGCTGAAGCCATGCTGAAATACGCCTTTAAAGCCGTACTGGAAGAACGTCCGGACGACATGAAATTCTTCGCCGAACGTGTCGATAAAGAGGCGATTTCACGTCTGGAGCGCTTCATTGAGGCTGACTTCGCGCAGGTAGATTACACCGACGCGGTGAGCATTCTGGAAAAATGCGGTAAAACGTTCGAGAACCCGGTTTACTGGGGCGTGGACTTGTCTTCTGAGCATGAGCGTTATCTTGCCGAAGAGCACTTCAAAGCACCGGTCGTGGTTAAGAACTACCCGAAAGATATTAAAGCATTTTACATGCGCCTTAACGAAGACGGTAAAACCGTTGCCGCGATGGACGTACTGGCACCGGGCATCGGTGAAATCATCGGGGGTTCTCAGCGTGAAGAACGTCTGGACGTACTTGATGCCCGTATGCTGGAGATGGGCCTGAACAAAGAAGATTACTGGTGGTACCGTGACCTGCGTCGCTACGGCACCGTACCGCACTCCGGTTTCGGTCTGGGCTTTGAGCGTTTAATCGCTTACGTCACTGGCGTACAGAACGTCCGTGATGTGATCCCGTTCCCGCGTACACCGCGTAACGCCAGCTTCTAATCGTTCATTTCTAATACAAAGGCCAGCACTGCTGGCCTTTTTCATATCGCTGTCCCCATCTTTTTTTATGTGATGTGGACGCGCTTTTCGACACAAACGCAATCCTTCTGTTCATTTCTTCCTGTTACTTAATATTTCCCTGCAACACATTAGAACAAAAAATAATCACTAATTTTATTGTGGATTAGCATTTTCTGATCCAATAGACCATTTTTTAACCACTCACACAGCATTCCGGACGTCCAAAAATACTCACTTGTAAAAATGCTTCTTTCCTGGAGATGCGCAAAAAAAGAACGTTATACAAATTAAACATAAGAAAATCATATAAATAGAAATATAGGCGGTGATAATTAGCGCAAAGACACCTGAAATTTGAAGTTGTTCACAAAGTTGCACAAAAATAACATTTGGTTACACATTTTTTCTTTTTGAAACCAAATCTTTATCTTTGTAGCACTTTGACGGTAGCGAAACGCTAGTTTGAATGGAAAGATGCCTGTCAGACACATAAAGACACCAAACTCTCATCAATAGTTCCGTAAATTTTGATTGACGGAATTTATTGGCGGCAGTGGCAGGTGTCATATAAAAACCAATGAGGGTAATAAATAATGATGAAGCGCAATATTCTGGCAGTGGTTATCCCTGCTCTGCTGGTAGCCGGGGCAGCGAACGCTGCAGAAGTTTATAACAAAGATGGCAACAAGCTGGATCTGTACGGTAAAACCGTAGGTCTGCACTATTTCTCTGACAACGCTGATAACGATGGCGATCAGACTTATGCTCGTCTTGGTTTCAAAGGGGAAACTCAGATCAATTCCGACCTGACTGGTTACGGTCAGTGGGAATACAACTTTGCCGGTAACAACTCTGAAGGCGGTAGTGACGCTCAGAACGGCAACAAAACCCGTCTGGCATTCGCTGGTCTGAAATTTGGCGATGCAGGCTCCTTCGACTACGGTCGTAACTACGGTATCGTTTACGATGCGCTGGGCTACACCGATATGCTGCCAGAGTTTGGTGGTGATACCGCATACAGCGACAACTTCTTCGTGGGTCGTGTTGGCGGCGTTGCAACCTACCGTAACTCTAACTTCTTCGGTCTGGTTGATGGCCTGAACTTCGGCGTTCAGTATCTGGGTAAAAACGAGCGTGATGGCAACACTGGCCGCTCTAACGGCGACGGCGTTGGCGGTTCTGTAAGCTACGAAATGGATGGCTTCGGTATCGTTGGTGCATACGGCGCTGCCGACCGTACCAACGCACAGCAAAACTCCTTCTACGCTAACGGCGGGAAAAAAGCTGAGCAGTGGGCGACCGGCGTGAAATACGATGCGAACAACATCTACCTGGCAGCGAACTACGGCGAAACCCGTAACGCAACCCGCCTCTCTACCACCCAGAATGGCGTGACCACCAGCGGCTTCGCCAACAAAACTGAAGACTTCTTTGTTGTCGCTCAGTACCAGTTCGATTTCGGTCTGCGTCCGTCCATCTCCTACAACAAATCTAAAGCGAAAGACGTAGAAGGCGTGGGTAACGAAGATCTGGTGAACTACATTGAAGTAGGCGCCACTTACTACTTCAACAAAAATATGTCCACCTATGTTGACTACCAGATCAACCAGATCGACTCTGACAACAAACTGGGCGTGAACTCTGACGACACCGTTGCACTGGGTATCGTTTACCAGTTCTAATAGCAGACCTCTTTGTTAAATGCCTAAAAAACAGGACTTCGGTCCTGTTTTTTTTATGTCTGCCAGCGGATTCTTGCGTCTTCAAAAAACAGCCCTGCTTTTTATCGCTAACAGTTGGCATTTTGTAAATCTACCGTTAACCTGATAGCGGACTTCCCTTCTGTAACCACAATGGAACCTCGTCATGTTTGAGAACATTACTGCCGCTCCTGCCGACCCAATTTTGGGCCTGGCTGATTTGTTTCGTGCCGATGACCGCCCAGGAAAAATAAATCTGGGAATCGGTGTATATAAAGATGAGACAGGCAAAACGCCGGTGCTGACCAGCGTTAAAAAAGCCGAGCAATATATACTGGAAAATGAAACGACCAAAAACTACCTTGGCATTGACGGTATTCCAGAGTTTGGTCGTTGCACTCAGGAATTGCTGTTTGGTAAAGGTAGCGTGCTGATTAACGACAAACGTGCACGTACCGCACAGACCCCTGGCGGTACTGGCGCACTGCGCGTGGCTGCTGATTTTCTGGCAAAAAATACCACCGCAAAACGCGTGTGGGTGAGTAATCCAAGCTGGCCGAACCACAAGAGCGTCTTTAACTCTGCGGGTCTGGAAGTTCGCGACTACAACTATTACGATGCGGAAAACCATTCATTAGACTTTGATGCCATGCTGGCAAGCCTGGCTGAAGCCCAGGCGGGTGACGTGGTGTTGTTCCACGGTTGCTGCCATAACCCAACCGGTATTGACCCAACGCTGGAGCAGTGGCAAACGCTGGCGCAGCTGTCTGTCGAAAAAGGTTGGTTGCCGCTGTTCGACTTCGCTTATCAGGGCTTTGCCCGTGGTCTGGAAGAAGATGCCGAAGGTCTGCGCGCATTCGCCGCGCTGCACAAAGAACTGATTGTCGCCAGCTCCTACTCCAAAAACTTTGGCCTGTACAATGAGCGCGTAGGCGCTTGTACGTTGGTTGCCGCCGATACCGAAACCGTTGACCGTGCATTCAGCCAAATGAAGTCTGCGATTCGTGCGAACTATTCCAACCCACCGGCACACGGTGCATCGGTTGTCGCAACGATTCTCAGCAACGACGCGCTGCGCGCTATCTGGGAGCAGGAACTGACTGATATGCGTCAACGCATTCAGCGTATGCGTCTGCTGTTCGTGAATACGCTGCAGGAAAAAGGCGCTAACCGCGACTTCAGCTTTATCATCAAACAGAACGGCATGTTCTCCTTCAGCGGCCTGACCAAAGAACAGGTTCTGCGTCTGCGTGAAGAGTTTGGTGTTTATGCTGTCGCTTCCGGACGTGTAAACGTGGCAGGAATGACGCCAGATAACATGGCGCCACTGTGCGAGGCGATTGTCGCTGTACTGTAAGCGACTACGCACGAAAAAGGCCGCATAAGCGGCCTTTTTCATTTATCTGACATCATCATTACCAGACAGGCATTTCATCCTGCAGGAACGGGTTATGCAACCGTTCGTAACCCAGCGTTGAGAGCGGCCCGTGACCTGGAATAAACGTCACATCGTCACCCAAAGGCAACAGCTTACGTTTAATTGAGTCAATCAGTTGGCTGTGATCGCCACGCGGAAAATCACTGCGCCCTACGCCACCTTTGAAAATCACATCGCCTGAAATCAGTAACTGCGACTGTTTATCAAAGAAAACCACATGACCTGGCGTGTGACCAGGGCAATGCAACACCTGTAATGTCACGTTGCCGATGCTGACCTGATCGCCTTCATTCAACCAACGATCAGGCGTCAGCGGTTCACACTCACCGAGACCAAACATGCGACTCTGAGCAGGAAGACCCTGCAGCCAGAACTCATCTTCTTTTTCCGGGCCGATAACCGGTACGCCATAATGCTGTGCCAGTTCAGAGGCTGCCCCTACGTGGTCAAGGTGACCGTGGGTAAGCAGGATCTGCATTAGCGTCAGGCCGCTGGCATCCACTTCCTGTTTGATTTTTTCGGCATCGCCGCCGGGATCGACCAGCGCCGCCAGACGGGTTTGCTCACACCAAATCAGCGAGCAATTCTGGGCGAATGCAGTGACCGGAATAATACGATAATTCATACAGCTCCTGTTTCATTAAGCTTACAGATCACCAGTGCCGTGCAGGCCCGGTGTCAATATGCACAAAGTTACTGCGTGGGTAGTATCCTACACCACCTGCGCGCATAGATAACGCTGCTTTGCGAATATTACTTAATGCGATACCTTCAATATGGAAATCCATTGCCTGCCCTTTCGTGTGGTAGCTTTTCTTTGCCACACCACGGCTGCGCGCACGCAATTCGTTGTTGGTATCGATGGAGCGATAGCCGGAGATGAGCTGTACAGGTTTACTTGTACCCAACAGGCCTTGCAGGCGGAAAAGCTGATCGAACAATCCAGGGTCGATGGACTTTACTTTATTGGCCCGAAAATCACGGAAAAAGTGGTTAAGTTTTGCTAATTCGTCCTGAATATAGCCCCGGCCATCAAAAAACTCTGCTTTAATTGACTCGCCAGTATGAAGGTTATTCAGAGTCAATATACGCGGACGTGGGGTAGAGAGTGTTGCAAACGCAGGCGTAGGCAGGATGGCAGCGCCGAGGGCAATGCCACCAAGCGCCAGCAATTTGCGGCGATTAGCGTCAAATTTGTCCATGGTATTAAGGTCTACAGGTCAATGTTATCGTGTATATGCTTCAGCGCACGCGGGAAACCTTATCTGGCTAAGTAGTCTACGTCAAGGCTCCCAACCCCAGGAAACACGGGGCTTACAGCGATTTTGCCCCGTTTCCATCGTAACTTACGACAATCATTTTCCTCGAACTGCTTCATTTATCTGATTAATTGTTCAGCTTTTGACACAATTTGTGCACTGGATCGCGCAGTCAGATCGTAATTGTAAATATCTGTACGATATTGAGTACGACCATCGGCCCCAACAAATGCGGTCAGATAGTAGAGATTGACGGGAATATTCTGGCGAATATTGACGTACCGCGTATCCCCTTGCTTCAGGGCATCTGAGATGCGCGTATCATTCCAGCCCGCATCCTGCAGCAGCATATTCGCCAGTTCAGACGCTTTGTTCACGCGCACGCAGCCGGAGCTTAGCGCCCGTGTATCCTTCTGGAACAAATTGTGATTCGGCGTATCGTGCAGATAAATCGCATCGGAACTTGGCATATTGAATTTATAGCGTCCCAATGAGTTACGCGCGCCCGGCGCCTGCTGGAAGCGGAACGGCAGATTTGATGGCGTGATGGTTGCCCAATCCACCTGCCACGGGTCGATTGCCTCTTTACTGTTCCAGCCACGCATCACGGTATACCCATGGCGCTCAAGATATCCCGGATCGTTCCAGACCTTAGGCAGAATATCTTTACGGGCCAACGTCGGCGGGACGTTCCACGGTGGGTTAACAACCACGTTATTCAATGCACTGCTCATCATGGGCGTTTTACGATCAGGACGCCCGACGATTACGCGGGAAGCCAATACCTGGTTTCCGTTCTGATAATAGACCAGAGAATAAGCCGGAATATTCACCATGATGCCGGTAGAAAGATCGCCTGGCAGCAGACGTAAACGCTGAATATTCAGTGCCAGCACACCCGCGCGTTGTGCCGGCGTCACGTTCAGCCAGTCGCGCGTGGCAGGACCAATCGTACCGTCGGCCCCAAGCCCCTGCCATGTCTGAAAACGCTTCACCGCGTCCACAAGCTGGCGATCGTAAGCGCCACGTCCTTCTGAAGCTGATGTGCTGACCGTGGTCTCCAGCATCCCGGTACGCCGCAAAATTTCACGCAGCGCGGGAATGTCTTTACTCCATTCACCCGGACGCAAGGTCGTGGTGCTGGTGAGTTGAGGCCACGGACGTGAATCCCCCACCAGCTTCAGCAACGACGCATGCATTACAGCATATTGTGGATGCTGAGGTGTCAGGCTGGCAACGAAAGAGGTTAACTGACCATTATCCAGAGCCACCTGCCATTGGTTAATGACCGAAATGGGCGGCGTCGTTAAGGCATAAGGCTTATCGCTATAAAGCCAGCGGTTACCTTTGACGGGGATATTGGCAATAAAGTGAAGATAGCCCATCATCGCGTCGGAGAGTACGGCATCTCGCGCCATCCCCGTTACGCCTGGGTCAGTCAGTAACGCAACCCAGGTGGTAAACTGCGGCTGAAAACCGGCAATGGCGACCTCAGCTAACTGTTGCTGAAAGGCCTTTACCGCATCGCGATTTTCCCACATCGGTTTCATTTCGCGTGCGGCGTACAGCAGTTCCAGTTGGCTCATATACACCGGCGAAAAACCTGCCGGAAGTTGAGATTGCAATTCCGTGCGGGCTTTATCCACTGACGCGCCATCCGGCAACGACTGAATACCTGCCATGACGGCTGTTGCGAAAGACTGTGCCTGCGGCTGTGATAGCGCAGTGGGTTGTTCACTGACGGCCGCTGAGCTGTCGCCAGGAATCATTTCAGGCTCATCGGCCTGCGCATTGAACAGTGGAGCGAATGTTACGGCCAGGCACAAACTGATTGCCGACAGCCGACGACCACACATTTTATTAAGCAACATCCCTTGCCCCCTGTTTTCTTTATCATACTTTGAATAGCCAGGCCGTCTGCATTCCCGTTTATTGTCACGGGGACGAACCTGTAAAACGCCAATACAATCTGAAGTATGACGAGCAAGCCTGGTTACGCGTCAGGCTTACCTTCAGTATATAAACATCAAATCGTTTTTGCCTGACCTAATGTAAAGAAGTTTAAAGAAATTATGCCAGGCATTCTACGTTTTCAGAAAAGAACAAGGCGGCCTTTTAGCCGCCTTGTTCTTTAACTTGCCTGCGAGGAGGCGTCTTCGGTTCCGGGCAACGGCTCAGGTAACTGAGGCGCAAAGCCGCGCAAACCTACCACGTGAACGTGTTCGGTGTTCTGGAAGACTTTACGCACCAGTTTATAGGTGGTGCCTTTCTCCGGACTGATGTTTTCCGGTGCAGCGATAATTAACTGCATCTGCAAACGCTCACACAGTTCAAACAAGGTCGCGATTGAGCGCGCATCAAGTCGTGCCGCTTCATCAAGGAACAGCAAACGGCATGGAGAAATGTCTTTTCCACGCAACCGGCGGCCTTCATCTTCCCAGCTTTGAACAACCATAACCAGAATGGCCATCCCGGTACCGATCGCTTCCCCTGTAGACAACGCACCGGATTCAGCACGTAACCAACCGTCTGAGCCACGGTTAACTTCGACTTCCATTTCCAGATAGTTTCGGTAATCCAGTAACTCTTCGCCAATGGTTTGCGGCGTGCGTTGTCCCATGTCGATCTGCGGGTTCAGGCGCTGATACAGCTTCGCCAGCGCTTCGGAGAAGGTCAGACGGTTGCTGTTAAACAGATCCTGATGCTGCTCATGCTGCTCGGAAAGGACGTCCAGCAAGGTGGCATGCGTTTCACGCACATTCACGTTCAGACGCACGCTGTTCACCTGACCGAATGACACGCTTTGCAGCCCCTGGTTCAGCATACGAATACGGTTTTGCTCGCGCTGGATCGTCTTACGGATGATGTTTGCCACGCTGCGAGAGCTGATCGCCAGCTTCTGCTCACGGGAGGTCAATTCTTCCGTCAGACGGCTCAGCTCAATCTCCATCTGTTCGATGGCTTCAACCGGATCGTCAGTGCGAATAATATCCTGGCGGATACGCTCACGCAGATGCTGGTAAACCGCCACGAAGAACTGAATTTTACGCTCGGGTCGTTTTGGATCTTCAGACATGCGCAACACATCACGCAAGTGCTCGTTATCGGCTACCGCCAGACGCAGTGCGCCCAACGCCTTATCCGACATTGAACGTAACTCATCACCAGAAAGATAAGCCAGCTCGCGACGGTGTAACCGACGTTCAACACCGTTGTCTTTCACCATCCGCATCACCGCGCACCACCCCGCTTTCGCGGTGACGACCTGTTCGCGCATCTCACAATAATCGCGTTCAAGCTTACGCAGTCTGCGGGTCAGGTTGTCCATTTCTGCTTCGCAGAAGGTCAGCGCTTTTTCCAACTGGTTACGACGCGCACGGTTGTTGCTAAGTTGCGCATGCAGCTCGTCACGACGAATACGTGCACGCTCTTCTGATCCGCTGTCGGCACGAACGCCGATATCCTGCAGTTCGCGTTGTAAATCGTTAAGCAGCTCTTTCTTGGTGTCATAGGAGCTTTTCAGCGACGCCATGACCTGATTGTACTGACTTAACTGGGCAGCATGGCTGCGCAGCGCTTCACGAGCACGGGTACGTTCCGCTTCCGCGTGTTCCAGACGTTCGCGGAGTTTCTCGTTCAGATCGCTATTGCCGCTGAGCATTTCGGCAGAGTCGGAATAGCTAAAGTGCGCCCGACGCTGGACGACTTCGGTCAGCGCAAAAGCCTGCTGACGCGCATCGCGCTGCACCTGCTGGGAATACGCGTAGTCTTCTTTTAACTGTTCAAACTGCTCAGGGTCATTTTGCAGAACCGAAACCATTGGCTCCAGTTTCGCCAACTGGTTGCCATGCTGTTGTACAAAACGCGCCGCTTCCTGAGCTTCATCCAGACGCTCACGGATCTCATCCACGCGATCGGCCAGCGTGTCATCGGCCAGCAGGTTCAATCGCGGCAGCAGGCGGTTCAGGGCTGAAACCCCTTCTTTCGCCTGTTCAAACTGCATACGGCTTTGCTGGTTATCATTTTCATGATTTGTCAGCGCACGCTCTAGCTCAATACGGCGCGCATTGAGCTGACGAATTTCCGCTTCCGGGTCGGCTTCAAATGCCACCGACAGATGACTGCCGATAAAGCGGCTAAACGCCTGATGCAAACGCTGAGTTTTCTGTACGTCAAAAGAGAGCGTAGCGAAACGTTCGGACAACCCTTCACGCTCAGCATGCAGGGTTTCAATACGGCTTTCCCGCGCGGCGCGACCAAAAATAGGCACCGTCGGGAACCGGGAGTAACGCCACTGACGCTCGGCGGTTTTCACCACCACCGCGTTTTCCAGTTCATCGACGCTAAAGACGCTGTCATCAAACGACTGCGGATCCCCTTCGATGAAGTAGAGATCTTCCGGGCAATCCGTTAAACCGGCGAGTTGCTCAGTCACGAGCGACAGATCCGGTACGACGATGGCGTGGCGCGACGGACCATACAGCGCGGAGAAGTACGGCGCGTCTTCAAGGCTAACGTCGTCATAGATTTCAGACAGCAATACGCCGCCGAAACGTTCCGCCAGTGCGTTCAGGCGCTGATCTTCCGCCCCGCCCGGCTGACTTAAACGCTCAATTTCTTCATCAACCGCATTTTTGCGCGCGCCAACTTCATCACGCTCAACAATGGCTTCACGTTCACGCTCCAACAGTTGCTGCAGGTATTCCGTCACGTCCTGACTGGAGGTAAATTCTTCGCCGCTCTGCTCGCTAAGCTGGGTCAGGCTATTTTGCGCAGCCAGCCAGACAGGCGCACGCTGCATTAAGTGCTGAATGCGGGATTGCAGCTGTTCCTGCTCCTGACGCAACGTCATGCGCTGTTCGCTGGCAGACGATACGCTATCAGACAAAGCGGCTATACGTGCTTCCAGCTCCTGATGCAGGGCTTCCAGCTCATCGATATCAAAATGTTTGCCCTGACGCTTACAAAACTCAGCCAACAAACGTTCCGCTTCTTGCTGTTCGCGCAGGCGCTGTTCCAGCTCGCTCAGGCGCATACGCAGCGGCTGAACCTGCTCTGCCAGGTGGCGTTGCTCAACACCTTCGCGCAGCAATTCGCGCGCGACGTTCCAGGCTTCCCCTCGCGCCAGCGGGCCGTTGATCGCCGCCACCAGCTGATAAGCCTGCTCGAACTGGCTGTGCGCGGTTTGCGCCACGCTCATTTTTTGTTCCAGCGTCAGCAGTTTTTCTGTCGCTTCCTGCTCTTTAGCCTGGAAGGTTTCCAGCCATTCTGCGGCGCTGTCTGCCGTGAGATCCGGTAAATGACAAAGCTCTTTGGCGCGACTCAGGGCCTGAATCGCCTGCGTATACTGAATGGCGCGGGTTTGCTGAACATCCAGTGCCTGCTGATAATCCGCAAGCTGGCTTTTCAGCTCATCCACTTCCAGCTCGGCAGCTTCCGCCCGGGCTTCGTTTTCATCCTGACGGTCAACGGCTTCCGCCACCACTTCATTCTGTTCTTCGAGGCGGATCTGCAACTCTTCGAGATCCGCTTCATAGCGTTCAATTTTTTCCTGCTGACGCAGTGCGGTTTGCACCAGATTCAGGTGATCGCTGGCCGCCTGATAATCCGCTTCGAGATCGCCTTCCGCGCCAGAATGCTCGCCCAGCTCACGCGCCATATCGACATGCTTGTACTGTTCCGCCGCCAGCTGTTTACGCGAGGTGTACAATTCACGACGATACTCCAACGCTTTATCCAGATGGATACGACGCTCATTCGCATGGCGCATATAGTCTGCGGCCACATAGTTGGTCGCTTCGCTGATCAGGTGCTTAAACAGATCGCGGTCAGACTGCGTCACGCGTATGGCTTCCAGCGTCATGCGGTTTTCGCGCAGCGCGGCTTCCATATCCTGGAACGCTTTACGCACCCCGCCGTTTTCCGGCAACAGGTAATCACGCAGCGAACGGGTAATGGCGCTGGAAATACCACCGTACAACGACGCTTCAATCAGGCGATAGAATTTACTACGGTCTGACGCAGAGCGCAGACGACGGGCAATGATGCCCAAATCAAACATCAGCGAGTGGTAATCAGTTATCGAGTTGAACTGCTTAAACTGCACGCCTTCCATCGCATCAAGCTTCTCTTTCAACTCAGGAAGAGACAGGACGCGGGCCTGACGTTCATTCAGCGTTTCCGTGACCAGTTCGGTAGGCTGCACCGACATCGGCAACCCCTGAATGGCAAACGGTTTGATATCCACTTTACGATCGCGCCCGGCAATCTGTTGCAAACGTACGCCGACAACGACGCGCTGATGACGCGAGTTGAGCACGTCGAGCATGGAATAACACACGCCCGCTTTCAACTTACCGTGCAGACCTTTATCGCGCGAACCGCTGGTCGCACCGGCTTCCGTGGTGTTACGGAAGTGCAGCAAGGTTAAATCCGGGATAAGCGCCGTAACAAATGCCGCCATGGTGGTGGATTTACCCGCACCGTTCCCCCCGGAGAGCGTCGTCACCAGTTCATCAAGGTCAAACGTACGAGCAAAAAAACCATTCCAGTTAATCAGCGTAAGTGAGCGAAATTTACCGCGTTCAATCATTATTCTTCCTCTCCACTGTCCGGCTGATTCTCTTCTGGCTCATCGTTGAGTTGCAGGTGGTTCTCGACAGACATCGCTTCACCATCGCGAATTAATCGACGCTGCGCTTCGCGCGGATCGTCGCCGCTGCGAACATCCGCGCCAAAGCGGAAGACAGACTCTGTGATGCGGAATTTGCTGCTGTCATGGCCCATAAACCACACCATGCCTAAACGGCGCAGACGGTTCAGTGAAGAGCGCACCTTTTCTTGCAGCTTCTGGCGGTCAACATCTGACCCCGTCGAACGGTTGTTCACCAGCTTGAGCAATTTAGCTTCATCAGCCAGCGTCAGCAGCTCGTCATACAGTTCCTGCTGGGTAAAAATCCCCTCATTTGCCAGACGTTCCGGGCTGAGATAGAGGTAGCAAAGAATTTTACCCACCATCATGTCCAGTTCAGACAAGACGGAACGCGGAATGAGCGTCGTTGAACGCGGACGAAGGTAGAAAAAACCCTCCGGGGCGCGGATCAGCTCGACGTTATAGCGGCTGTAAAACTCTTCAAAGTATTCCTGAAAATCCATCAGGAAGGCATGATTATCGAGCTCATCCAGACCGATGTGCCGACCCGAACGCAATGCGCTATCCAGCGCCGGAAATAACGGATTCGCCAGCGCCTGCGCCAGCTTAACCGGCATCACTTTTTCAATATTTGTCAATGACATGCGCCTGTACCTTGGCTCCGTAATCATTAATCGGCTGCCATTTGGCTGGCAGTCCGGTGAAATCTGCTTGCGCTACGCCAAGACGTACCGCCTGATCAATTACAATGCGCGCGACATCGAAGTGGCGCGCACGTGGGTACTGCGACAGATATTCGCGTACGACCAAACCGAGATCCAGCGGCGTTTGCCTGGATTTATAGATAGCCAGTTGCTCTTCGATGATCGCCGCCAGCTGTTCACGGATCTCGTTAAACTCTTCATATTCCAGGTCCGGTGGAAGCTCCCCGGTGACCTCTTCGTCGCGCAGCACCATCTCTTCGTCACGCATGTCCAGCAAACGGTCGGCGTTGGCATAGGTTAATGCCCACGGATCGTCAAAATAGGTCTGAACAGATTGACGCAAGCGCTGGGCAAAGACGCGGTTTTTATCCATATCGATCGCGGTACGGATAAATTTATGGACGTGTCGATCGTAGCCGATCCACAAATCGATGGATTGCTGACCCCAGCTAATAATTCGGTCAAGTTTGCTTTGTAAATCAAACACCAGACGGTCAACGAAATGCAGATCGTCATGCGTCATCGTGGCATCCTGGATACGCAACAGGTTAGCCTGTAGCTTATCACCCGCCGCTTCCAGCGTATCCTGTAGCTCACGCAGCGTACCGGAGGTTTCTGACAGCAGGAGTTCACAGCTGGAAATCGCCGCCCGCCAGTCTTTATTCAGTAACTGCGCAATGTCGTCTTTCACCTGCTGCTGCTGCTCATCCATAATGCGCTGCGTCAGATCGATGCTGTCAAAAATTTCCGCCACCGAATATTTCAGCGGAGCGTAAACATTGCGGTGCCAGTGGAATTCATCGCCGCCTTCATCTGCCGCATCCGCCGCACGCTTCAGTTCACCGGCGACGATTGACAGCTGCATTGACAGACGCAGCGTGGAAAACTCACGCTGGCGAATATAGTAATCGGTGATGCCAATCCCGAGCGGCGTTAAACGATAAATGGCATTTCCTTCCGCCTGCTCGCTGGTAAAGCGGTTCAGCAGACGTTGACGCACCATATCGTTGATCGCGTTGTTGGCGCGCACGCCGATGGTTTCGCTGGTTTGCTCAAACGCATCACTCACATGGCGGAACGCATCCACCAGTTCACCTTCGCTCATCTCACCGTCAAGGCGTTCACCGTTCAGCGTGGCCACAGCCAACAGGAACGAAAGTCGGTCTACCGGCAGAGAGATGGAGAAGTCATTTTTTCTGGCCCAGGCAACCAGTTCGGGGACTGTCTGGGAAAATTCACTCATAAGTTATCCTTGCATCTGCGGTTTGCGCGCGGTGACATGAATATAACGGCCAAGGCTGATATACGGCTCCTGGCGGCAATAGCGCGTTTCTAACTCAAGTAACATCTCATAATCGTCACGCTGTTTATGCTTTTCTCGCAGATAATCATGAAACACACGTACGCCGGTCTTACCGGTTATCTGCCAACCGATCTCCTCCAGCCACTGGTAAACCTGCTGAGGATCACGCGGGTAGTCTGGCGAAAGCGTACGTTTTTTACGTTTTGGCATCCCAACCTGAACATAGTCAAAGTTCCCTGCAACCATGTTATGCATCAACAGGCCGTTAGCATTGTAGAACATTAACGACAACGCGCCGCCGGGACGCAATACCGACCACAACGTCTGCAGCATGCTGACCGGTTCTGCCACCCATTCCAGCACAGCGTGAAACAATATCAGATCAACCGGGCTTTCCAAATGCGAAGCAACATCCTGAGCGGCGCATTGTACGAAATGCATGTTTCCGCTCACACCTTTTGCCTCTGCCGCCTGTTGTGCACGGGCGATCATTTCGCCGGAGAGATCGCATAATGTCACGAAGTGCCCACATTCTGCCATTTTAATGGCCGTCTGCCCTTCGCCGCCGCCAGCGTCCAGAATGTGCAGTTTCTTTTCACCGAACGTCGTCAGTAATTGATCCAGATCCTGCCAAAGAATAGCCTGTCGCAGTTGACCTTTAGTGGTACCGTAAATGTTACGGGAAAACTTCTCTGCAATGTCATCAAAATTGCGATCCCGCATCGGGCTCTCCACATGCTGACTACTTTAGGGTGATTAAGTAAAACCGCTATTTTGTCACACCCACGCCGAGAATGAACCTTCCTGGTGTAATATCCCTGCAGATCCCTGGCTGTATGGTTAAAAAAGGAACCAAAAAGGATGCTTTTTACGCTGAAGAAAGTGATTGGCGGTATGATGCTGCCGCTTCCGTTGATGCTACTCGTGATGGGCATCGGGCTGGCGCTGGTCTGGTTGAGTCGCTTTCAGAAAACAGGGAAAGTCTGTATCAGCCTGAGCTGGCTCGCACTTTTACTGCTCAGCCTGCAGCCTGTCGCCGACAGCCTGCTGAAACCGATTGAGGACAGCTATCCAACCTGGCAGGATACACAGAAAGTGAACTATGTTGTGGTCCTGGGCGGAGGCTATACCTGGAACCCACAATGGGCGCCAAGTTCGAATCTTATCAGTAATAGCCTTCCACGCCTTAATGAAGGGATTCGCCTGTGGCGAGCAAATCCGGGATCGAAGCTGATCTTTACTGGCGCGGCAGCAAAAACCAATAATGTCAGTACCGCTGAAGCTGGCGCACGCGTGGCGCAATCGCTGGGGGTTCCACGCAGTGAAATCATCGTTCTGGATAAGCCAAAAGATACCGAAGCAGAGGCGGCAGCGGTTAAGCAGACTATCGGCGATGCGCCTTTCCTGCTGGTAACCTCAGCATCGCATTTACCGCGTGCGATGATTTTCTTTCAGCAAGCCGGACTGCATCCATTGCCTGCGCCAGCCAATCAACTGGCGATAGATTCACCGCTGAACCCGTGGGAGCGCGCTATTCCCTCTCCCGTCTGGTTGATGCATAGCGATCGCGCAGGCTACGAAACACTGGGCAGGATCTGGCAGTGGTTGAAAGGATCGTCAGGCGAGCCACGGCAGCAATGATTTTGTTGCAAGATCAAAATTGGAACGATTGAAACGCCCGGTATTGACCAGCTGCGCAACTTCATCCCATAACACATACAACCAGCGCCGCCAGATGAATGACTCCGCCACTGGCGCGCGTTGCAGGTATTGCCAGAGCAGGCTTTCCGCCAGGGCATTATCCATCAAGCGGAACAACTCATACTCTCTTGGCGCCCAGAGCATCAAGCCCGGTCCCACCATTGCCAGAAGCTGATCGCTACGGGCATCTTTCAGCATACTGCGTAAACTGAAATTACCGTGGATCAGTACACAGTTATCGTTAAACCCTTCAAACAAAGCGGGTAAACACTCACGGGTACGAAACAGAATCCGCTTGTCCTGCATCGTTAATCCGGTGTTGTTAAACTGATTTAACGTGCTCCACAGCACCTCAACTCGTTGACGATACCAGGATGGCCAGAGATTTTCTTGTGTGTTATCCACCGCGCCAACACAGCCCCGGCTATCCTGGCGGTGCCATGACAGTAAACCTTCTACGATTTGATCTTTTAGATGATCCCAGCGCTCCGGCGTTCGGGCAGGTGCTTCCACGGGGACGCCGCGTAAACGCTCAAGCAGCAGGACATCCGGGCCTGGGTGCTCCTCATGGGTTAATACCCCATAAATGACCGGCATGCGCACCGTACCACTGCGCGCCAGCATGGTGGTTTTCCATGCCAGTTGCTGCGCCATACCCGGCGTGGTGAAGCTTCTCGCCATGAGCGGCATCGGATTTCCCTGGCTGTCGTACAGTGACCACAGCGCCGTATCCACTTTTTCGTTGACACATTCAATACGGCTGAGTTTTTCGCCCAGTAAATGACTGAGTTCGGCACGCAACTGTTCCATTTCGGATTGCCCTCATCAATGCTACTGCTTTCATAATGAGCGTCGTGCAGACAGATGTCACCCGGATGAGATCAATTGATGAAAAGAAAAGTGGAGGAAAAGCGTAACGATACGACACCCCTCCCAAAAATACGCGTCATTATGGGGGGAGTATCGTGAGAAAAACTAACGCATCTCAGCGCGAACGCGCTCAAGATCTTCGGCCGTATCAACCCCCGTTCCCGGGACTTCTTTGGCGACGGCAACATGAATTTTTTCGCCGTACCACAGCACTCGCAGCTGCTCCAGCATTTCAATCTGCTCAAGCGGGCTGGGTTGCCAGTTCACATAGCGGCGAATAAAACCGGCACGGTAGCCGTAAATCCCCAGATGACGCAGGAAAGTGTCACCCACGGTTTCCAGGCTTTTAGCAAAACGGTCGCGATCCCAGGGAATTGTCGCCCGGGAAAAATAGAGTGCATACCCTTCGGCATCCAGCACGACTTTCACCGCGTTTGGATTAAATGCTTCTTCCGTACTGTGAATTGGCGCGGCAAGCGTCGCCATACCGACCTGGCGTTGCGCCAGATTCTCTGCCACCTGACGGATAATGACCGCCGGGATCATCGGCTCATCACCCTGAACGTTGACAATGACGGTATCGTCGCTAAAACCACATTTTTCGACGACTTCAGCCAGTCGTTCTGTACCAGACTGATGATCGGCGCGGGTCATGCACACCTCGCCTCCCACAGCTTCAACAGCACGCGCGACATCTTCATGATCGGTCGCAACGATAATACGTTCCGCCCCCGATTCACGCGCGCGCTCCAGCACATGCACGATCATCGGTTTGCCGTTGATATCCAACAGCGGCTTACCCGGCAGACGCGTTGACGCATAGCGCGCGGGAATGATAACCACGAAACTCATGATTTGCTCTCATCAGCAGTCAGAACGCGGGCTTCTGTTTCCAGAAGAACGGGAATGCCATCTCGCAGTGGGAAAGCAAGGTTATCCAGTTTACAAATCAGTTCTTGTTTTTCCTGGTTGTACCAGAGTTTGCCATTGCATACCGGGCAGGCAATGATTTCAAGCAGACGATGATCCATAGTTCCTCCAGATGGACCGGATTGTGAATCCGTAAATATTAACATAATCGCTTACCGGTCTGGGTCTATTTCCCAGCCCTGACGAGAGTCGGCAAATAAACCACCAGGACAATTCCCCAACGTGACACGCGTCGCCTGTTGCCAGCGGGCAAAATCATTAATTGCCTGGAATAACCCTTTTTGCAGAGTCATGCCAGGTTTGACTCCCTCCTGCAACCAAAGAGAGATGACGTCCAGGACGCCTGTTTTACGGTGCATTTTGGCATCCATTCGTCCAACCAACTGTCCGCGATGCAGTAAGGGCAAAACAAAATATCCATACTGGCGTTTCGGCGCGGGTGTGTAACACTCCAGTCGGTAGCTAAAATCAAACAACTGTTCCGCCCGTTTCCGATCCCAGACTACCGGATCAAAAGGTGACAAAACCGTAGTATGGGTCGCCGTTAACTTCCCCGCCAGTGCCTGTTCAAGAAGTGGTTGCAGATCGCTATGCAGCCACAGAGTCCCCAGGCCTTCAACCTCTACCGGAATAATGCGTCGCTGTTCTGAGCGCGCTTCGCGCCAGGCGTTTAGCGCAGGACGCTTTAAACGGTAATAGTCAGCCAGCCACTGTTCGCGAAAGATACCGAGACTGCGTGCGCTGTTATCCAGCATGACGACTTCCGCTTCTGCCTGCGAAAGCCGGCCACGCTCATCATCCCACTGTGGCATGACGCGATGGGTTAAATCATACACGCGCTGGAAATTGCGCCGCTCGACGACCATCACCTTTCCGGCTGTGAAAAGCCCTTCAAGATGGCGCTTATGCGGCTTCCACTCCCACCAGCCGCTGGTTCCCTTGCGCGGGTGCTCAAAATCTGCCGAACGTACAGGACCATTCTGCTGGATATGCTGTAGTAGTTGCTCAATCTCGTGCGCATGCTCTTTCATCCACGCCGCTTTGTACTTCCAGCCCATCTTCTCAGGAGACAGCATACGATGGCGTATCAACATAAAGTCGCTGCGCGGAAGAAAGCAGGCCTCATGCGCCCAGTATTCCATCAACTCTCCGCGCAGAAGTGAGTCATCAAGCCACTGCGGTGAATAGTTGCCCAAACGGCTGAACAGCACCAGATAAGGGCTGCGTGCCACAATGTTGATGGTATCGATTTGGAGCAAAGACATGCGCGAAATGGTCGCGAGAATATCAGCAGGGGTTGCCCGGCGACGTGTTTTTTTCAGCAGGCCCTGGGCTGCAAGATGGAGATGACGGGCATCCGTCAGAGAAAGGTGCGGCAACGACATTTATGGCCTCATAAATGATTCGCTGCCGCGGCCAGATTCCGTTAGCGAGTCAGCGAAGTTAACTTATCCAGTAATTGACCCGGTTGTTCACCCGACAAATGCGCATCAACGGGTAAATACCACCAGTTATCATCGGCGAATCCACGGCATTTCACCGCGTCTTTCTCCGTCATCACTAACGTTTGTCCTTCGCCTGACAATGCACTGACGTCACTGTAGGTCAGAGACTGATGGTCCGCCAGAGCGACACGTTTTTGCAGATGCGCTCCGCAGGCTTCAAGTGTGGCAAAAAAACGGGGAGGATGCCCAATACCCGCCATGGCGACAATATTGAGCAATTGCGCCACATTCCGCCGTTCACCAGTGCGTAAATTCACAGCCAGCCCTGGTTCAAGGCGCATGGGGATTTCCCCCGGCTGTGGGGTACCGCCATTGACGATCATCGCATCCACCGATTTAAGCCGTCCGGCGCGCTCACGCATTGGACCCGCCGGAAGCCACCAGCCATTGCCAAACCGACGTTCGCCGTCAATCACCACGATTTCAACATCACGCGCCAATGGGTAATGTTGTAGCCCATCATCGGTGACAATCATCTGCACATCATGCCGGGCAAGTATGGCTTTTACCGCATCTGCTCGTACCGGAGAGACCGCAACCGGCACACCGGTTCGCTGGAAGATCAGGACAGGTTCATCACCGGCTTCAGCTGTGGTGGTGTCTGACGTCAGCAACAGCGGATAAGCTTGCGCTTTCCCACCATAGCCACGAGACACAACGCCAACGCGAATGCCTCGTTGCAACAGTTGTTCCACCAGCCAAATCACCACGGGCGTTTTACCATTACCGCCCGCCGTCAGGTTCCCGACCACCACCACTGGCACCGGCGCACGCCATGCTCGTTTAAGCCCCAGCTTGTAGCATAGACGGATGCCCCCACTCACCAGGCCATAGAGCCAGGAGAGCGGAAGTAATAATCGCCACAGCGGCGACTCACCGGACCAGATACGCGCGATCATTGGCCAAATTGCATTTTGTGCAATTGCGCGTAAACCCCGCGCTGTTCGATCAGCTCGCTATGGGTACCGCGTTCAACAATCAGACCGTCTTCGACTACCACGATTTCATCTGCCTGTTCGATAGTGGAAAGACGGTGAGCGATGACCAGCGAAGTACGGTTTTTCTGTAACTCATCGAGTGCAGACTGAATCGCACGTTCGGATTCGGTATCCAGAGCCGAGGTTGCTTCATCCAGGATCAGGATCGGACTGTCACGCAGCAAGGCGCGCGCGATAGCGATACGCTGACGCTGGCCGCCGGAAAGCAGAACGCCATTCTCGCCAATCACCGTATCCAGACCATCATCCATTTTGTTGATGAAATCCATGGCATAGGCCATCCGCGCCGCTTCTTCGATCTGTTCGCGGCTGTACATGTCGGTCCGGGCGTAGGCAATGTTGTTGGCAACCGTATCGTTAAACAGGTGCACATTCTGCGAGACCAGCGCCACCTGATCACGCAAGGAGGCGAGAGTGTATTCGCGCAGATCGTGCCCATCCATCAGAATCTGCCCTTCATCAATGTCGTAGAAGCGCGTAATCAGACTCGCAATGGTGGATTTACCTGACCCTGAACGACCGACCAGTGCAACGGTTTTGCCCGCCGGGATATTCAGGTTGATGTTACGCAGCGCAGGCACTTCACGCCCTGGATAAGTAAAGGTCACATTGCGGAACTCCAGATCGCCGGTAGCACGTTCGATAACGCGTTTACCTTCGTCTTTTTCTTGTTCGCTATCCAGAATCGTGAACAGTGTCTGACACGCCGCCATACCGCGCTGAAACTGGGCGTTGACGTTGGTCAGAGACTTCAGCGGACGCATCAGCGCGATCATTGAAGAGAAAACAACCGTAATGGTCCCGGCAGTCAGGTTTTCCATCACGCTCGGGAAGCTCGCCGCATAGAGCACAAAGGCCAACGCCAAAGAAGCAATCAACTGAATAATCGGATCGGAGATGGATGAAGCCGAAACCATCTTCATGCCCTGCAAGCGCATCTTGTTGCTGACTTTATCGAAGCGCTTGGTTTCCACTTCCTGACCACCAAAAATCAACACTTCTTTGTGGCCTTTCAGCATCTGCTCAGCACTGGTCGTAACCTGCCCCATCGTGTTTTGCATGTTTTTACTGATGCTACGAAAGCGTTTGGAAACCACTCGAATCGCAATTGACACAATCGGCGCCAGCACTATCAGGATCAACGACAGCTGCCAACTGTAATAAAACATCATGATAAACAGGCCAATAATGGAGGCCCCTTCACGCACGACGGTGATCAGCGCGCCGGAAGACGAAGACGCCACCTGCTCTGAATCATAGGTAATACGTGACAGTAACGTCCCGGTAGACTGCTTATCAAAAAAGGCGACTGGCATGCCCATCATATGGCCGAACAGGCGGCGACGCATGGTCATGACCACTTTGCCTGACACCCATGAGATGCAGTAGCTGGAGACATAGCTGGTTAAGCCACGAACTATCATCAGTCCAATGACCACCAGTGGCATCCACAGCAACACCGAGCGATCAGTTTTACCAAAACCATCATCCAGTAATGGCTTAAGGAGCGATAACATGAAGGTATCGCTGGCCGCGTTAAGGACTAACGCTATACCCGCCACGATTAGACCCGATTTAAAAGGCGCTATGGTTGGCCATAGTCGGCGAAATGTCTGCCACGTAGAGAGATCTTTATCGTTATGCATTCAAAAAACCAGCATTTGTTGGAATAGCCGCATATTCTACCCGTTATCCTCCGACACGCCAAACCACTGATGATACCAACGAGGTAAAATCTGATCCCGTAGACTGCGTATCCGCCAATTTTTTTGATAAAAATCCAGCGTAACTTGCCCCTGATGTGGCGTATCCAGCCACTGATAATGCTGTTGTTGATACCGCTGCTTTACCTTCCATGATGGCAGACGCCAGGCATTGTAGCGTGATGCCGAGGCTAACGCTGCTTGTCCCCCTACCCGCTGAATCAACGTCAGTGATGATGAAGTATTACTGCCATGGTGAGGGACCTGAATAAAATCGGACCGCAAATGCTGCCAGTAGTGGCTTAGCATTTTTTGTTCGGCTAAAGATTCAATATCGCCGGTCAGCAGAAAACGGTGGTTTCCATCCTCAATTTTCACCACACAGGATTGATTATTCCCCTGCTCTTTATTGCCTCGGACGGGCCAGTGTGCGCTAAACGTCAGGCCTTGCCATTGCCAGCTATCCCCGCGAAAACAAGGAAGGTGCCCCTGCCACTCCAGCGGACTTCTTACCCACAGTGACGGCCAGGTTCGCTGTAATGAGCGTAATCCACCCCGGTGATCCATATGTTCATGGCTCAGAATAATGCCTTCTGGCTCGAGGTTGTGCCAACGTAGCCAGGGAATGATCAACTGCTGTGCACTATCGCCTTCCGGCCAGGCCAACCCGGCATCATAAAGTATCGCTTTCCCATTACGGGCAATCACCATCGCCAGTCCCTGCCCGACATCAAGCATGTGAACTTGCCATGCTCCGGGTCTCGGCGTACGCCAGAGCGGCCAGCTCAGCAAAAATAGCCCGGCGAAACAAACAATGGGCAGGGTACGCCAGACATTTAGCCGCCATGCAATAAGCATTAACCAGGGTGAGAATGAAAGCCACTGCCAGCGCTCATCAATGTTGAGCCATCCCTCTGGCAGACTGTTGAGCGCCCAAAAGAGCAGCGCCAGCGAGCGGTCAGCCAAATACCAGAGCCCTGACTCCATCACTGCAAACCCTGTTAAATGTACAATCATTGCGGCGAGTATCAACGGGACAGAAACAAACGTGACCAACGGAACCGCAAACAGATTCGCCAGAAACGAGGTCAGGCTGATACCGTGAAAAAAGGCGATTTGTACAGGTAAAAGTAATATTGTGATACCCAGTTGAAGATGAGCCAACGCCAGGAGCACGCGGACGACACGCGATAGCGGCCAATCGGGCACAGGAACCCACTGATACCAGAAAATCAGCGCGGCAACGGCAAAAGCAGATAGCCACAGGCTCTGCGAAAGAACAGCGACAGGATCAACCACCACAATGGCGGCCAGACAGCACGTCCATACCTGCCAACCACTCCACTGCCTGCCGCTTAATCTGAGCGCTCCCCATACCATCAGCGCTACCACTGTGCGTAATGCAGGCGGTTGTAGCCCTGTTAGCCAGGCATAAAATGCCGCACTGGCTATGCCACCTATCAGCGGAATTTGCCAATGGATCCATCTTGTCGGCATAAAGAATTGCCCGCCGCGTAGTAATCCCGCAACCAGGAATGCAGCAAAGGCAATATGTAGTCCGGAAATGGCCATCAGGTGCACCGTTCCGGTATCACGCATGATATTTTTCACCTCTGGTGAAACGGATAACCGCTCCCCCATTCCCAGCCCCAATATGACCTGTCGCCAGGGATATGCAGTCAGAGCAGTATTAAGCGAGCTGAGATAACGCGCGCGCAGGCTACATTGTGGGGAGATGAGCGTGGCTTGCAGAAAACGCCCCGTCAGAGGTTGGTGCTGTGCTAATGCATACCGCTGGCTATCAAATCCCCCTTCGTTCAATTGCCCATGTACGGCCCGAACTTTGAGTTTCATCCCCCATCGCTGCCCCGCGCAGACGTCACTGGGTAAGTACTGCCCATAGAGCACGATCCCCAGGGCAGGAAATATCCGCCGCCCCTGGAGGTGCGTAATTTGCCCGTAGTGCGTCGTCTTATTATCTGTGCCGGTGATCTTGATGATGGCCTGCTGCGTTTTAGCCGGGAGTGTATTGCTGGCCCAAATAGCCTCTTTCGCGGCCAGAACTCCCCAGAGGAAAAATAGCAGCGTTAATCCGGCGCATTGCACATATTTGCGAGGCATAAGGCTGAGTATACAGGCCAGGAAAAATAGGCCGCTGAGGCAGCGCGTATCCGGCAACACTGGCAACAATATCAACGGGAATATGCCGCACAAGGCACACGTGCCAACGGTTGTAACTTTCATATTGCACCTCCCTGTTGCAGGAAGTGTGCGGTACAACCGATTGATTGTCTGGTGGCAATTAGCCGTTATGTGGTAAGCATTCCGCCATTTTTGCGGATGGAATGTAACAAGGGGATTTGTTGCGAGGCGCTTTCCAGAATATGTTCTGGCAAACAATCCGGGTTAATTGGGGATAGTGTTTTAAAATGAAAAAAGCACCCGTTCAGGTGCTTTTCTCGCGTTTAAGTTTCGCTTAAAACTTAACCGTAAATATTGGCGCGATCGCGCAGTTCTTTACCTGGTTTAAAGTGCGGAACGTATTTTCCTTCCAGATCCACTTTATCGCCAGTCTTCGGATTACGTCCGGTGCGTGGTGCGCGGTAATGCAAAGAAAAACTACCGAAACCGCGGATTTCTATACGCTCGCCCTGCGCAAGAGTCGAGGCCATATGTTCCAGCATCTCTTTAACTGCATCTTCAACCGCTTTCGCGGGAATATGAGGTTGCTGGGTTGCAAGTCTTTCAATCAATTCTGACTTGGTCATGATTCCTCCGGTTCCTTAAAGGCAAAATTAGCTGCTGCATTGATTAAGGGCGGCCTTAGCCGCCCTTTGTCATTGATTACAGGACGAATCCTGCAATCTGTCAAGCTACTCGTCATCCTTTGAGCCGTTTATAGCACAAAGGATTTTGAGCACTCGATATTACTCGCCTTTAGCTGCTTTGAAAGCTTCAGCCATTGCGTTGTTAGAGAAGTTTGCATCTTCCTGTTTGTTAACAGTTGCGATTGCATCTTTCTCATCAGCTTCGTCTTTAGCACGAACAGACAGGCTGATTGCACGGTTCTTACGATCAACGCCGGTGAATTTAGCTTCAACGTCGTCGCCTACGCTCAGAACCAGAGTTGCATCTTCAACGCGGTCACGTGAAGCTTCAGAAGCGCGCAGGTAACCTTCAACGCCGTCAGCCAGTTCTACGGTTGCGCCTTTAGCGTCAACTGCAGTCACTTTACCGTTTACGATTGCGCCTTTCTTGTTCAGTGCAACCCAGTTGTTGAACGGATCTTCTGCGAGCTGTTTAACGCCCAGAGAGATACGCTCACGTTCTGCGTCAACCTGCAGAACAACTGCTGCGATTTCGTCGCCTTTTTTGTATTCACGTACTGCTTCTTCGCCTGCAACGTTCCAGGAGATGTCAGACAGGTGAACCAGGCCGTCGATGCCGCCGTCCAGGCCGATGAAGATACCGAAGTCAGTGATAGACTTGATTTTACCTTCAACACGGTCGCCCTTGTTGTGGGTTTCCGCGAATTGCTGCCATGGGTTGTTTTTGCACTGCTTCAGACCCAGGGAGATACGACGACGTTCTTCGTCGATATCCAGAACCATAACTTCCACTACATCGCCAACGTTAACAACTTTGGACGGGTGGATGTTTTTGTTGGTCCAATCCATTTCGGAAACGTGAACCAGGCCTTCAACGCCTTCTTCGATTTCAACGAAGCAGCCGTAGTCGGTCAGGTTGGTCACGCGACCAGTCAGTTTGGTACCTTCTGGATAACGCTTAGCGATAGCTACCCACGGATCTTCGCCCAGCTGTTTCAGGCCCAGAGATACACGAGTACGCTCGCGGTCGAACTTCAGCACTTTAACAGTGATTTCGTCGCCAACGTTTACGATTTCGCTCGGATGCTTAACGCGTTTCCATGCCATGTCGGTGATGTGCAGCAGGCCGTCAACGCCACCCAGATCAACGAATGCACCGTAGTCAGTGAGGTTCTTAACGATACCTTTAACTTCCATGCCTTCCTGCAGGTTTTCCAGCAGCTGATCGCGTTCTGCGCTGTTTTCGGATTCGATAACGGCACGACGGGAAACAACAACGTTGTTACGCTTCTGATCCAGCTTGATTACTTTGAACTCAAGCTCTTTGCCTTCCAGGTGCAGCGTGTCGCGGACCGGACGAACGTCTACCAGGGAACCCGGCAGGAACGCGCGAATACCATTCAGCTCAACAGTGAAGCCACCCTTGACTTTGCCGTTGATAACACCAGTAACGGTAGCAGCTTCTTCGTAAGCTTTTTCCAGCGTGATCCAAGCTTCGTGACGTTTAGCTTTTTCACGGGACAGCAGGGTTTCACCGAAGCCATCTTCTACTGCATCCAGAGCAACGTCTACTTCGTCACCAACCTGGATTTCCAGTTCGCCGGCTGCGTTTTTGAACTGTTCTGCCGGAATAGCAGACTCAGATTTCAGGCCCGCATCAACCAGAACGACGTCTTTGTCGATAGCAACAACAACGCCACGAACGATGGAACCCGGGCGGGTTTCGATTTCTTTTAAGGATTCTTCAAACAGTTGAGCAAAAGATTCAGTCATGTTTAATCTTCAGGTTTCATATTTAACGTCCACCTGGCTCCATGCCGGATGGGGTTGTTTAACATACCCGCTGTCATTCCATTGCAACGGGGGTACTGCAAATTCGGTCGCACTTAAGCGAGTGCCAGTTTTTGGCGCGCGTATTGTAACGCTTTTTCAATCACTTGCTCAATGCTTAATCGGGTAGAATCCAAAACTAAAGCATCAGCAGCGGGAACTAACGGCGCGACAGCACGGTTACGATCGCGATCGTCGCGTTCTTCGATCTCGGCCAAAAGGCGTTCAAAGTTAACACTAAAGCCCTTCTCCTGCAACTGTAGCATACGTCTATGCGCACGTTCTTGCGAGGAAGCATCCAGAAAAATTTTTACCGGCGCATCAGGGAATACGACTGTACCCATATCGCGTCCGTCAGCGATCAATCCAGGTGCTTCGCGAAAGGCACGTTGACGACGTAAAAGCGCTTCGCGCACACGAGGAAACGCAGCCACCTGAGATGCCGCATTCGCCACCTCCTGGGTGCGGATTTCACCGCTGACATCTTCACCTTCCAGGATGACTTCCAGATTGCCGTCTGTTGAGATAAAACGCACATCAAGATGTGACGCAAGCGGTACCAGAGCATCTTCAGATGTCACATCAACGTGGTGATGTAACGCTGCGAGCGCCAGTACACGATAAATCGCGCCAGAATCTAACAGATGCCACTGCAATGCTTCCGCCATTGCTTTGCACAAGGTGCCTTTACCTGCACCACTTGGGCCATCAATGGTAATAACCGGGGCAATTGCCGTCATCTTTTTCTCCTTAAACAGGCATACCGTTAACGTAAACGCCGCGCATTATACGCGCCAACGTCAGCGAACGTTATCTTTGCGTGAAAAATACAGAATCATTGAAGCTGAGTGTAGAATAAATGGGCAATCGGGGATGTCAGAAAGCGTAAGTAAGGATGTGCCGCACCCGAGAGTGCGGCAATAAAATCAGGCAGGTGTGCTAATACGTGCCAGTTGTTCGAAATAATCCGGGAACGTTTTGGCAGTACATTTAGGGTCAAGAATGGTCACTGGCGTATCCGACAGCGCCACCAGTGAGAAGCACATCGCCATGCGGTGATCGTTATACGTTGCGATATCCGCAAAGGTTAACGATGCAGGAGGAGTGATGCGGATAAAATCATGCCCCTCTTCCACTTCAGCCCCTACTTTGCGTAACTCTGTCGCCATCGCAAACAAGCGGTCAGTCTCTTTGACGCGCCAGTTATAAATATTACGCAAGGTTGTCGTGCCTTTCGCGAATAATGCCGCGGTCGCAATTGTCATTGCCGCATCCGGGATGTGATTCATATCCATATCAACGGCATTTAATTCACCGCGTGTACAGGCGATGAAATCATCACCCCAGGTCACGGTCGCGCCCATTTTTTCCAGTACGTCCGCAAAGCGAATATCACCCTGCATGCTGTTGCGGCCAATGCCGGTCACTTTCACTGTGCCGCCTTTGATTGCCCCGGCAGCGAGGAAATAAGAGGCCGATGACGCATCACCTTCAACCAGGTACGCACCGGGAGACTGGTACCGCTGCCCGCCTTTCACGACAAAGTGCTGATAGTTCTGGTTATCAATCTCCACACCGAATGTTTTCATCAAATTCAGTGTGATATCAATGTACGGTTTTGACACCAGTTCGCCTTTAATCGCGATGGTCGTATCCTGCGGCGCAAGCGGTGCGGTCATCAACAACGCCGTCAGGAACTGGCTGGAAACGCTGCCATCTACCTCAACCTGTCCACCGGTAAAACCACCCTGCAGACGTAGTGGTGGATAACCTTCCTGCTCCAGGTATTCAATCCTGGCGCCGCCCTGGCGAAGTGCGTCTACCAAATGGCCGATTGGGCGCTCCTTCATGCGCGGCTCACCCGTCAGCACGATGTCATTGTTTCCCAGACACAGCGCAGCGGCCAGAGGACGCATTGCGGTACCGGCATTGCCAAGGAACAGTTCGATCGCAGCATTGGCATGTAATGCACCGCCATTGCCGATAATTTCGCAACGGGTACGATCGGCAGAAAGGGTATAGCTAATCCCTAACGCATTCAGAGCATTAAGCATATGGCGGACATCATCGCTGTCCAACAGATTAGTCAGGACAGTCGTGCCATTTGCTAATGCAGCCAGCAGCAAAGCGCGGTTAGATACACTTTTGGAGCCAGGCAGATTGATGGTGCCATCCACCCGCGCAATGGGTTGTAACGTCAGGGATTCCATGAAACTCAACTCTCAAAAACAGACATAAAAACCCCACAGACTGGCTGTGGGGATGAAAAATAAAAGCAGATTAACCGCGGCGGCGCTCGAAATCGATCATGAATTCGGTCAGCGCTTTCACACCTTCAAGTGGCATAGCGTTATAGATAGAAGCACGCATACCCCCCACCACACGGTGCCCTTTCAGCGCATGCAGACCCGCAGCAAAGGACTCTTCGAGGAAAAGCTTATCGAGCGCGCTGTCAGCCAACTGGAACGGGACGTTCATACGTGAGCGGTTAGACTTCGCCACATCGTTGCGATAGAAGTCGCTGTTATCAATCACGCCGTACAATAACTCAGCTTTTTGCTGGTTAATTTTGTCCATGGCATTAACGCCGCCCTGCTCTTTCAGCCATTTGAAGACCAGACCGGAAAGATACCAGGCAAACGTTGGCGGCGTGTTGAACATGGAGTCATTGTCATTCAGCACGGTGTAATCCAGGATCGACGGGCAGGATACGTGCGCCTTACCCAGTAAATCTTCACGCACGATGACAATCGTCAGCCCGGCAGGACCGATATTTTTCTGCGCCCCCGCATAGATGACGCCATAGCGACTCACATCCAACGGGCCGGAAAGAATCGTGGAAGAGAGATCGGCCGTTACCACAACATTGCTGGCAAAATTTGGGGTTTCATCGATCGCAATGCCATCAATGGTTTCGTTAGGACAATAGTGCAGGTATGCCGCGTTATCGGAGAGCTGCCACTCGCTCATCGGCTTAACCGCACGCAGGCCATCGACCGTGACTTTGGCATCAATGACATTTGGCGTGCAGTACTTTTTCGCTTCTTTAATTGCGCTGGCGGCCCAGTAACCGGCATCGACATAATCCGCGGTCGTTTTATCACCCAGAATATTTAATGGGATACCGGCGAATTGCCCACGACCACCGCCATGACAGAACAACACTTTGTAGTTGGAGGGGATGCTAAGGAGATCGCGAAAATCCTGCTCCGCTTCCTCGGCGACCTGGATAAACTCTTTGCCGCGGTGGCTAATTTCCATTACCGACGTACCAAGACCATTCCAGTCGCAAAGATCCTGTTGAGCCAGTTTAAGTACTTCCGCCGGTAGCATTGCCGGACCTGAACTAAAATTGAAGACCTGAGCCATTTCCCCTCACCACGTTGTGTTGTTATCCACTCAACATCCTGTCGTTTGCGATAATTCGATGACAGACATTGGGTACAAGTTATTCCTGTGGATATCGGTTTTATCATTCAGTGACACGCGCCGCAATGGGTAAAACTGGCCAGGGCAAAAATGAGCTATCGATCACACAACAGAATCTATCGGATTGACGGCTAAAAACCGATATTTTTGCTGTCAGGTCACCCGTTTCGCCCGACTGGCCTTCGACCATTCTGGATTTGCACAGCGCGGACATAATTGATGATCTCCGGCGCGCATTTGAATCACTTCACTACAGCGCACACAGGCATAGTCCCCCTCGTCGGGCACAACCTTAAAGCGTTGCGTACAGTGTTTGGGAAGAATACTGAGCCCGGGTTTAACCTTTTCATCTTCGAAGAAATAGACGCTGATCTGTCCGTTCGTTTCAAGGATCGCCAGCCGAACCTGGCCGAGCTGTTCAACGCCGTTAAGACGCAACTCCATAAAGAACTCAAATTCCGTCATATTGGCGCGATGCAGTTTCGACCACGCCAGCTCACCATCCTCAATGATGACCACTGGCTTACCTTCCAGTAAGTCTTCCAGCTTTTCGCTATGCGACATCAGCCACATAACGAGTCGATAAAGCAACGCCAGAGTGATAAATACCACCAGCACCGGAAGCATCGGGACATCGTCATAAAACGCCACATCTCCAGCCGCGGAACCGAGCGTAAGGATGATCAACACTTCAAAAAGTGACATCTGCCGCACGCCGCGACGCCCAGTGAGTTTTAAAAAAAGAAAAACCAATATAAAGGTATAGAGGCTACGCAGCGCAACCTCGCCAAGAAAGTCCATTGGCACCTTATCCAGCGCCATACGGTGCAAATCAAATGATTTCATACTTACGCTCTTAACGTTGTGAACTGTGTGAAAGCATAGTCAATACCTTTATTTATGCCGCAGAAGCGGCGGCGATAGCGCCATTCATCTAAAACCCGTATCATTGCGCGCTTTCCGTACGACAAAAGTGATTTTCATGACGCAAACATTTATCCCCGGCAAAGATGCCGCTCTGGAAGATTCCATCGCCCGCTTCCAGCAAAAATTGCTCGACCTCGGTTTCCATATTGAAGAAGCTTCATGGCTGAATCCCGTCCCTAACGTCTGGTCAGTACATATTCGCGATAAAGAATGCGCGCTGTGTTTCACCAACGGTAAAGGTGCGACAAAAAAAGCCGCGCTGGCTTCCGCGCTGGGCGAATATTTTGAGCGTCTTTCAACTAACTACTTCTTTGCTGATTTCTGGCTGGGTGAAACTATCGCTAACGGCCCGTTCGTACATTATCCGAACGAGAAATGGTTCCCACTGACCGAAGATGATGAGATTCCTGCAGGTCTGCTGGATGCGCGTCTGCGCGCGTTCTACGATCCAGAAAATGAACTGACCGGCAGCATGTTGATCGACCTGCAATCCGGCAATGAAGAACGCGGTGTCTGCGGTCTGCCGTTTACCCGCCAGTCTGATAACCAGACTGTTTATATTCCGATGAATATTATCGGTAACCTGTATGTCTCTAACGGAATGTCTGCAGGTAACACGCCGAATGAAGCGCGCGTTCAGGGGCTGTCTGAAGTCTTCGAACGTTATGTGAAAAACCGTATCATCGCGGAAAGCATTAGCCTGCCGGAAATTCCTGCCGACGTGCTGGCGCGCTATCCGGCGGTTGTCGAATCCATCGCTAAACTGGAAGCTGAAGGCTTCCCGATTTTCGCCTATGACGGTTCACTGGGCGGTAAATACCCGGTTATCTGCGTAGTACTGTTCAATCCAGGCAATGGCACCTGCTTTGCTTCGTTTGGCGCACACCCGGACTTCGGCGTGGCGCTGGAGCGTACCGTCACTGAGCTGTTGCAGGGTCGCGGTCTGAAGGACCTGGATGTCTTCACCCCACCGACGTTCGATGATGAAGAAGTGGCTGAACACACCAACCTCGAAACCCACTTTATTGATTCCAGCGGTTTGATTTCCTGGGATCTGTTCAAGCAGGATGCTGATTATCCGTTCGTTGACTGGAATTTCTCCGGCACCACGGAAGAAGAGTTCGCGACGCTGATGGCTATCTTCAACGCTGAAGATAAAGAGGTCTACATCGCCGACTATGAGCACCTGGGCGTGTACGCTTGCCGCATTATCGTTCCGGGCATGTCTGACATCTATCCGGCCGAAGATCTGTGGCTTGCTAACAACAGCATGGGTACCCATCTGCGTGAAACCCTCCTCTCTCTGCCGGGCAGCGAATGGGATAAAGAAGATTATCTCAATCTGCTCGAACAGCTGGATGAAGAAGGTTTTGATGACTTTACCCGTGTACGCGAACTGCTGGGTCTGGCAACCGGTCCAGATAACGGCTGGTCCACACTGCGTATCGGCGAACTGAAAGTGATGCTGGCGCTGGCCGGCGGTGACCTGGAGCAGGCACTAATTTGGACAGAATGGACGATGGAATTCAATGCCTCTGTCTTTAGCGCCGAACGTGCAAACTTCTACCGTTGCCTGCAAACGCTGTTACTGCTGTCGCAGGAAGAAGACCGCCAGCCGATGCAGTATCTGAATGCGTTTATTCGTATGTACGGTGCTGAGGCGGTTGAAGCGGCAAGCGCGGCTTTGAGCGGAGAAGCGCCGTTCTATGGCCTTCAGGCCGTGGACAGCGATCTGCACGCCTTCCCGGCGCATCAGTCCTTGCTGAAAGCCTACGAAAAACTGCAGCGTGCGAAAGCGGCACACTGGTCAAAATAGTGGCAAACAGCCTGCACTGAGTAGGCTTCAACAATTGACTACGCTATATTACGGGGCGCTTTTGCTGCCCCGTTTTTTTATTTTTACGTAATTAAAAATAAATGTAAAAACAAGGTTAAATATTAGTAGTTGATATTAAAAAAATTAGCTGACTGATGTTGACTTTTATCCAAATTACTCCATTTTAATTAACCGTTCATCAAGGGGGTAAGAGAAAAAATTCAACTCACTTTATAATTTTTAAAATTTATTTTTATTTAGATAATCAACAAGTTACACCGTAATCGCATAAAAACCATGCGTCTTACGGGCCTATAAGCCAGGCGAGATATGATCTATATCAAATTCTCATCTATAATGCTTTGTTAGTATCTCGTCGCCGACTTAATAAAGAGAGAGTTAGTGTGAAAGCTGACAACCCTTTTGATCTTATTCTACCTGCTGCTATGGCCAAAGTTGCCGAAGAAGCAGGCGTCTATAAAGCAACGAAACATCCGCTTAAGACGTTCTATCTGGCAATTACTGCCGGTGTATTCATTTCAATTGCCTTTGTTTTCTATATCACCGCCACAACCGGTACCGGAACAATGCCTTTCGGTATGGCAAAATTGGTGGGTGGTATCTGCTTTTCCCTGGGGCTGATTCTTTGTGTTGTCTGCGGTGCTGATCTCTTTACCTCCACCGTACTGATTGTCGTCGCTAAGGCAAGCGGTCGAATTACCTGGGGTCAGCTGGCCAAGAACTGGCTTAACGTTTATGTCGGCAACCTGATTGGCGCCCTCATCTTCGTGTTACTTATGTGGCTGTCTGGCGAGTATATGACCGCCAATGGCGCGTGGGGGCTTAACGTTCTGCAAACGGCCGATCATAAAGTGCACCATACTTTTGTTGAGGCTGTTAGCCTGGGCATTCTGGCAAACCTGATGGTCTGTCTGGCCGTATGGATGAGCTACTCAGGCCGCAGCCTGATGGACAAAGCGTTTATCATGGTATTACCGGTCGCAATGTTTGTTGCCAGCGGTTTTGAGCACAGTATCGCAAACATGTTTATGATCCCGATGGGTATCGTAATACGCGATTTCGCTACACCGGAATTCTGGACCGCTGTCGGTTCCTCTCCGGAGAATTTTTCTCACCTGACCGTAATGAATTTCATCACCGATAACCTGATTCCGGTTACGATCGGTAACATTATCGGCGGCGGTTTGTTGGTCGGGTTGACATACTGGGTCATTTACCTGCGTGGTAACGATCATCATTAATCTGTTGATGTTCATTACACGCAGTAAATAAAAAATCCACTTAAGAAGGTAGGTGTTACATGTCCGAGCTTAATGAAAAGTTAGCCACAGCCTGGGAAGGTTTTACCAAAGGTGATTGGCAGAATGAAGTAAACGTACGTGACTTCATTCAGAAAAACTACACTCCGTATGAGGGTGACGAGTCCTTCCTGGCTGGCGCAACTGAAGCGACCACTGCACTGTGGGACAGCGTAATGGAAGGCGTTAAACAGGAAAACCGCACTCACGCGCCTGTTGACTTTGACACCTCCGTTGCTTCTACCATCACTTCTCACGACGCAGGTTACATCAACAAAGCGCTCGAGAAAATTGTTGGTCTGCAGACTGAAGCTCCGCTGAAACGTGCGATCATCCCGTTTGGCGGCATCAAAATGGTTGAAGGTTCCTGCAAAGCGTATAACCGCGAACTGGACCCGATGCTGAAAAAAATCTTCACCGAATACCGCAAAACCCACAACCAGGGTGTATTCGATGTTTATACCAAAGACATTCTGAACTGCCGTAAATCCGGTGTTCTGACTGGTCTGCCAGATGCGTATGGCCGTGGCCGTATCATCGGTGACTACCGTCGCGTTGCGCTGTACGGTATCGACTTCCTGATGAAAGACAAATACGCTCAGTTCGTTTCTCTGCAATCCGATCTGGAAAACGGCGTAAACCTGGAAGCGACTATCCGTCTGCGTGAAGAAATCGCTGAACAGCACCGCGCGCTGGGTCAGATCAAAGAGATGGCAGCTAAATACGGCTGCGATATCTCTGGTCCGGCTACCAACGCTCAGGAAGCTATCCAGTGGACCTACTTCGGCTACCTGGCCGCTGTTAAGTCTCAGAACGGTGCAGCAATGTCCTTCGGTCGCGTATCCACCTTCCTGGATGCTTACATCGAACGTGATATCAAAGCAGGCAAAATCACCGAGCAAGACGCTCAGGAAATGATTGACCACCTGGTCATGAAACTGCGTATGGTTCGTTTCCTGCGTACTCCTGAATATGATGAACTGTTCTCCGGTGACCCGATTTGGGCAACTGAATCTATCGGTGGTATGGGCGTTGATGGCCGTACTCTGGTTACCAAAAACAGCTTCCGCTTCCTGAACACCCTGTACACCATGGGTCCTTCTCCGGAGCCGAACATCACTGTTCTGTGGTCTGAAAAACTGCCTCTGAACTTCAAGAAATTCGCCGCTAAAGTGTCCATCGACACCTCTTCTCTGCAGTACGAGAACGATGACCTGATGCGTCCGGACTTCAACAACGACGATTACGCTATCGCTTGCTGCGTAAGCCCGATGGTTGTTGGTAAACAAATGCAGTTCTTCGGTGCGCGTGCAAACCTGGCGAAAACCATGCTGTACGCAATCAACGGCGGCGTTGATGAAAAACTGAAAATCCAGGTTGGTCCGAAATCTGAACCGATCAAAGGCGATGTTCTGAACTTCGACGAAGTAATGGACCGCATGGATCACTTCATGGACTGGCTGGCAAAACAGTACGTCACCGCACTGAACGTTATCCACTACATGCACGACAAGTACAGCTACGAAGCCTCTCTGATGGCGCTGCACGACCGTGACGTTATCCGCACCATGGCGTGTGGTATCGCAGGTCTGTCCGTTGCTGCTGACTCCCTGTCTGCAATCAAATATGCGAAAGTTAAACCGATTCGTGACGAAGACGGCCTGGCTGTTGACTTCGAAATCGAAGGTGAATACCCGCAGTTTGGTAACAACGACTCTCGTGTAGATGACATGGCGGTTGACCTGGTAGAACGTTTCATGAAGAAAATTCAGAAACTGACTACTTACCGTAACGCTATCCCGACTCAGTCTGTTCTGACCATCACCTCTAACGTTGTGTATGGTAAGAAAACCGGTAACACCCCAGATGGTCGTCGTGCTGGCGCGCCGTTCGGACCGGGTGCTAACCCAATGCACGGCCGTGACCAGAAAGGTGCTGTTGCCTCTCTGACCTCCGTTGCTAAACTGCCGTTTGCTTACGCTAAAGATGGTATCTCTTACACCTTCTCTATCGTTCCGAACGCACTGGGTAAAGACGACGAAGTTCGTAAGACCAACCTGGCTGGTCTGATGGATGGTTACTTCCACCACGAAGCGTCCATCGAAGGTGGTCAACACCTGAACGTTAACGTCATGAACCGCGAAATGCTGCTGGATGCGATGGAACATCCGGAAAAATATCCGCAGCTGACCATCCGCGTTTCTGGCTACGCAGTACGTTTTAACTCCCTGACTAAAGAACAGCAGCAGGACGTTATTACTCGTACCTTCACTCAGACCATGTAATTCCCAGTCTGACTGAAAAAGCGTACAATAAAGGCTCCACGTAAGTGGGGCCTTTTTAACAGGTAGTTCCCCTACCCGTAGCCTGTTTCGTCAGCTATCTATACTTAATGGATGACTGCCAAAACAGACTCGACACAGTGAACAACTGTGCACTTACACAGGCCCCGGATGGGCCACATCTGGAGAAACACCGCAATGTCAGTTATTGGTGACTTTTTCTAGAGGGTAACACAATGAAATAAAAGGATTTATTTCAGACGGCGTCCATATATTGACCACATTAACTACTAAGTCCCTTTAGATAGGGACTTTTCTTTTACTGAAACATCTTCGCTACATGTTTGCATCTTACTTAAAGAAAAACATCCCAGTGATTAAAAAAACAACTATCAACTATACTTTTTCAAATTAAATTTTGCATGTTCTTGCTTCGAGAAACCATAGAAAAACGAATAACCAATGGTATAATCGCTGCCATTTTCAATAAATGATATTACATGATGACAACTGTAAACCTCAGCATTACAAGCATAGTCCTTTCTATCGGAGTTTCTTACTTAGTATATTTTATATTGGGAAAAATACCTAAAATATCGTCAGCAATGAATAATGATGGGTTAGGGAAATATATTTATCTCGACTCTATCAGAGGAATAGCAGCTACACTTGTTTTCATTCATCACTCGATAATGATATATAATTTTTACTACACAGGTCAATATGGACCAAATGGTGCTTTTAGTTACGAATCGCAGTCAATAAGAAATATTTATACATATTTCGGACAAGCATCTGTAATGATATTCTTTATGATTACTGGCTTTCTTTTTTTCGGTAAGCTATTAAATGCCGACAATAATTTCAACATTAAAAAATTCTATGAATCAAGAATAAGACGCCTTGTCCCCGCAGCTTTATCTGGATTTGTTTTACTTTTTATTGTAGCACTACTCCTTACAAAAAAAGAATCCTCACTGCCCTTTTTAAAATTATTAATAGGATGGCTGTCATTTGGTTTTATCTCGCTACCAAACATTAATAATTCAATACCAGGTTGGGTTCTTAATGCCGGAGTTTTCTGGACATTGGCCATTGAGTGGAAATTCTATTTCCTACTCCCATTTATGTCTTATTTCATTCACGGAAAAAAAACTGCCATTTCGTTTTTAATCGGCTCATTCGTCTTAATCACTCTGCTTCATAAAATCAATCAGATTGATAAACATGACGTTGTTGTTTATTCTTGCTTCTTGTTCGGACTTCTTGCCGCATTAATTACCAGAATCAATTCAGCACTTCTAAATATAATTTTACCGAAAAGAATAACCGCGTTAGCCGTTATAGCGTTATTGATAATCATTTTCAAAAAACATGATAATGCTTACAACTTATCGGTAGCTGTCGCAATATTTGCTTTCTTTTTGATTGTAATCTTTAATAATTCTATATTTGGTATACTTAAATCAAAAACTCTTTCGTATGCTGGAAAAGGCAGTTATAGTATATACATTTTACACGCTCCTATTCTTAATTTGGTTTGTGGCATTATAATACCCGGAAAATCATACTATGTCAGCCTTGTACTATCTGCATGTTTACTTGGGTTAATAAGCTTTTTAAATTACGTATGCGTTGAACGTGTTTTCATGAAGAAAAACACATTATCTAGTAGTGAAGTAGAAAAAAAGTCAAACATATCTGTGCAACTTAGTGATGTTAAAAGTATCAAACAATAGAATAAACTGATCGTTTTATAAGAAAAGCTCTTTATATCTTACCAAACTGCCCCATATATACGGGGCAGTTTTATGCATTCAAAATCATCAGCAATCATGACCACTCCCCCCCTTCCGATTGTTCAGATAAAACCACCTAATCGCAAACTATCGTAATCTACCGCATAAAGATGAAATGTTAATACTCGGATCTATCCCCTTCCCCCATTCTGGATCGCGCGTCGGAAAAACCACACAACCACACAACCCTATCCAAAACACATCTAACCAATTGAATAATCGCTGAAATATTTGTGTGGTTTATACCCTCACAGACCCACACAAAAACCCACACAGAAAATAATATTCATATATATCAGAACATTAAAAATCACAGTTGTGTGGTTCCGAAACCCACACATTGTGTGGCTTTTGTGTGGCTTTTGTGTGGTTTATAAGAATCAATATTTATTATATATATCATATAGATAACTATACTTTTTAAGAGTTGTGTGGTTTGTGTGGTTTTTCCGACGCTCCCCCGTGACTTTTGAAAATCCTCACCATGGTCGTTTTTTGTGCTGATTTGTTGGTGTTAATGTTGGTATAAATGTTTAAGTATTGTATCGCCCGCTAATAACTGTATCCCGTCACTGGCAGTGAAGATGATTTCAGTTACACACCTGACCGTAACCCCGCGCCATTGCTAGCCTCGCTGTATTTTTTGTTGGCTCTGTTCCGAAATCGGCATTACGTAAAAAGTCACGTAATCCGTGATGAACCCGCGCTGCATCTGACGTTAACCATTTCGAGGTTCCCTACGATATGGTCTGCCAACTGAAATTCACTGAAATCATTTGCACAGCGTGCAATTGTTGTTTTTCGCCATGCCCCCAGTGCTGGCGCGGTCTGACGGGGTGAATTGCACAAAATCCCAATTGCAAAAAATTCTCAACACGAAAAGCGCAGGCGGGTGCGGTGTAGCGCGGTTTCCGTGACGTTTCCGCTTCCGCCGTAAATCGCCGCCAGATTTCGTCAGCGCCTCGCTGTGACGTTGTGGTGTATGCAGGTGGGTCAATGGGTACAGGTGGATGAGCGCTGTTCTGCGTGGCGTACAGGCGTAAAAAAGCCCGCGTTCAGCGGGCTAAGGGTGACAAGTCAGGCGATGATTCCCTGATACTTTGTTCGTGTGTCCCCGGCTTTCGTGGCCGTGCCGGTGAATGACGTTGCGTTGGTTGGCGTGCCAGTAGATGGATGAGTGTGCGAGGCGCATGCGGTGGCCAGTTCTTTCACCAGGTCAATTGTCTCAAGTAGCATCTGCAGGGCGTTAACGTTCTCACTCCCGATATGAACGGTCGGCCCCATGACCTGTTGACCTGCAGCGGCTACCGATTTGCGCAGACCTGCAATCTTCTCTGTCAGTGCTGCGGCTTCCGTATTGATATTCCCGGTCACCTTCACTGACTGGTTACCACCAATTTCGGTTGTAGCGTTTTGCCCCACGTGCGCCACGTAATTGGCCTGGGTGCCAATCGCATAATCACCGGTGCTGGCCTGCTGAATGGCACCGGCCAGCAACTTCGCCGGCCCCATGACCTTAGTCGTATCTGCCGCATGGATGACGGTATCGCGCTGCGTAATTGTTCGCTGTTCGGTATCAGCTTTCACCTCACGGTGCATAGAGGTTTCAGCAATAGTCTGGTCTGTAGTACGCTGCATGTGCCCTTCCATTGTCACACGGCTGGACACACCTTCGCGCTGCTGCTGAAGCTGCTCGCCGGGCTTGACATCCGGCAGGCTGGTACCGTCTGGCAGGGTTTGCCGAATAAAGGGTTTATCCGGTCGCCCGTCCATGAATGCCACTTCAACTAGGGTACCAACTGGCGGGAACTGAAACTGGCCACTGTCGTGACCGGCCATCGGTACCGGAACGGGTACCGCTTTATACACCGGTGTATCTGGCACCGGATTACCATCTGCGTCCTGCAGCTGCAGATCAACGGCATAGCGCGGTCGGAACTCGTTGGCGATATTACCGCTGCTTACGGGTTCACTGTGTGCGATAACCACTGCACGACGTGGTACATGCAGACCGCCTGCCAGCTCTGGGAAAGCCTTCTCCATCTGGCGTTGTATAAGCGGCTTACTGACGGGCTTGCCGCCGGCATCGAGCGGCGTCCAGGTCAGCAACATATCGTCGTTCATCAGCCTGACCATGGTGATACGCTGACCGTTCACCATCGCCCCGGGACGTAATGTCGGTACCATGGGGATCGTCATACTGTCGCCGGCCGCGGTTGCCTGATTAAACTCAGCAGGGATTACCACCGGCTTTCCGGCCAGCAGACTGTGAGCATAACTGCCAGTGAACATATTGCCGTCCGGCAACTGATACCAGACATAATCAGGAATACTGAATGCGCGACCGAGGCTGGCCAGCAATTGCCAGCCGGTACCTGCATGCGTGAAATGGGCTATGGGTTTGTCGGTATACCCGGCCCCAGTGGGGAGTGTGAACATCAGCCCGGAGTGACTGCCCAGCCAGTCAGTGATAATACGCAGTGTGGGATGCTGAAATGAACAGGGAACCTGTCTGTCCAGCGTGCCAACAAGCTCCCGCACAAACAGCTTTACGCTGCCGTTCTCGGCTGGTTGCGACCGTTCCACATAACCAGTAAACCAGCGGTACATCATTTCGGGATAACCAATATCGAGGCGCACCAGTTTACCGGTGTAATCCTCTGCTGTGACGGCCGTGATAAAACCACGCCCACCGGCTGACAGTTCCAGGACAAGATTGCTGTCCACCAGGGGGATTTCTTCTCCTGAGAGATACAGGCGTTTAATTGGCCGCATCAGTCCACCACCTTTCCGAGCGTATCATTCACCGGCTTGAGCACCGTTTTCTCAAACCATGTCAGCTGTTGGTCGGACTCTTTTGCACCGGCGCCAGCCGATGCTTCACCTGTCTGTTTTGCCGCTGCAGAGCCATTACGCGCGTCATTACGCGCCTGGCGTTTCTCTGGTACGCTATGTTTTTCACGTAACGTAAACTGAACAGCCCACGCCATTTTCCCGTCCTGCTCTGCCGCCTCAAGCTTGCCGGCAAAGACCACCTGACGAATGCCCACAACATTGGCCGTCAGGTTAGCCACACGCCATGTTTTCATCGCCCCCCCACCCGTTGTTGTGCTGGCCATCGTGGCAAGTCGAGTAAGCGTCTTATCTTCCGCAAAAGGGATCAGACCGCTTACCTGCAGTTCTTTGGCCTTAATCCCCTGCTCTGCATGTGTGGTGCTGGACGTCTGGCCGCTCTGGTCTTTGTCCTGATACTGCATACCGAGCGTGATGCGCAGATTCTTCATGATGATGGCCTCGCCATCGAGCGCGAGAATGATATTAGAGTATGAGTTAGCCAATCATTGCCTCCAGTGCGCTGAGATCACTTCCTGTGAACAGAATGGCTGCAGTATGTACTGCGTCCGGATGGGGAATATTTTTTACCAGCTCAACTGCTGTCGTCATCACTGGTCCTTTCATATTGAAAAACCAGGCTGGCGCTGATTTTTTCTGTAAGTCCGTTAATCCCTGACTGATGCTGGCCAGCGCACTGGCTCTTTCACTGGCAAAACTGGTTAGCATGGAGGCTATATCGCTGATACCAGCACTGGCTGCTGCTTCAGCCTGTGCTGCCTGAGTACGCAGCGCATTTAATGCTGCTCGCGTTGTATCCGTTGCCACCGTTACTGACGCAGGAAGCGCGGCTGTCACATCTGGCAGTTGCATTTTCACCTGTTCAAGTTCGCCAAATGACTGAGCCAGCCGGCGCACCTGTTTAAGTTCCGGCATTGGCAGAACAGACGACACCGAATCAAGTGATGAAAGCAGCTCATCATGGGTGTTTTCACACACCATCATGACGATGTTATGGGTACCAGCTCCGCTTTCGAGCAATTTTTTTCCCAGATACTGAATGGCATTAAGAGGGCTAAGGTAACCCCCGGTACTATTGTGCTGACCAAGTTCGGGGATCCAGGCATGAACAGGGATGACAGAGCATGATAATTGCTCCAATACTGCTGGTAGCTTAATCGTTGATTTTGTCCACATATAGCGTTCATCCTTTTGCTATAACAAAATCTTATGCAGATTCGACGCCAAGAGAAATGACACCGTTACTATATTGCCATTTACCGTCAGCCTGAGCGTTCTCAGGAATGGAACTCGCCGAAAATTCTACGACAGAACAATCAAACGGCCATAATCCAGAGATATCTGTTGTAATGGCAGTAACAATCCCCATAGCGTTGTATTGTATTTTTACTGTATCGGTACTGAATTCATTTTGCGTCAGATACCAGTCCTCGCCGTCTGCCGATTGTAAAAACTGAATCCCCCCAAATATCCGGTTGTCAATATCGTTCTGAGTTTCCTGCTCTGGATAAAAATGGCCAACCAGTTCAAAAAACCGGTCACCATTAGGTTGATAGCTGGTGAAATTTTTAAAATGTTTCAGTTTCATTTTGTGCCTTATAGTTGATTTATTGTCGCCCATGAGCCATTGATATTTACCTGTAACGGTCGATATCCAATATATGTCTCTGATGATGAGCCGCCGCCGACATCGAGACCTGTCATTACACATCCTGTAGGAACCGCTATATAACTCTCATTGCTACCATATCTTGACTCTTGCCCGAGTCGGGTCTGGCGCTGATATTTCGCGTCACATTCGGCTTTTGTATAAGCGTTGATATCACCTGGAGTTGGCAGATTCCCTGTCGTGATTATTGTTCCGCCAACTGAAGGAAATACAATGTGAATCTGATCGGCATTTGATGAACCATCACCACGGCGGAAATATATGTAAAGATTGCCCTTATTTTGTTCGATACCGACTGTTTTCCCCACGGTGTTATCGTCGAGAGAGTCATCAGTAAGCAATATGTTGGGATATAAGCCCTTTCGACGCAGAACTCCTGTAACATCCCCCCCTGTTTTCTGCAATGCGCCGGTGATACGTGAATCATCTCCGGCCGCCACCGTTCCTGCCGTTGTTCCTGTGTCTTTAGTCGCAGAATTCCCCAGACCAAGATTAGTTCTGGCTCCTGTTGCATCCGTGGCACCCGTGCCACCCATGTTCAGCGCCAGTGCGACATTTTCCTTCAGAATGTTGTCATAGACATACCAGGATGTGTCATCAAGAATCAGACGCATATTGGGATTGCCACCAGTCTGAACAAAACGATCCAAAGAGATATTTTTTCTTACCTGAGACTTATCAGATATATCTGCTAAGTTATTCTCTTTACGAAGATAATCATCGCTGGCCTGCTGTTGTGACAATGAACCTTTTGGACGCAAATCCGTAACTGTTCCATCAGCATTAATTTCTGCTACAGCAAAAACGTAATGCGAGACGTCATTTTTTACATAATCACTCAGGGTATCTGCGACTGTCGCTGATGTTCGTACCTGCCAGACACTGGTCAACGTGCCAGTAAAACAAGCGTCTACCCAAACTTTCGTCGGTTTAGTTGTGACAGTCAGAGCCTGATCCGCAGTAATAGAGACACGTAAGCCAGCAACATAACCAACACCGGCAGTGACGCTGTAATTATTTCCGCTGCGTTTGACCAGAAAACCATCCCCCAGAAAAGCCCCCTGGCCGTATATGTCTACGTTCTCCAGTCGTACCCGCTCATCCATCCCGGCAAGACGCGCCGTGAAATCAATCTGCCATGTTGCAGCCGGTATGGTTATTTGCGTTTCTTTCTTAGCTCCGACATATTCCATCAGGAACGAGCGAGTCAGGACGTTACCCTGCACACCGGAGGCGTTAGCCACTTTGTGTTGCACCGGCGCATGCACAATCATAGCCAGGGTGTTTGATGCCTTGTTGACCAGACCTACCCAGTTAAAATCGAAATCACCCACGGCAGTCCCGAGGGTAACGGAATACACCACGGCGTTTTCGTTCACCACCCCGGTCAGCGTAACATCGGCACGATGCACAATCTGCGCCGCTGGCGGGATGGCCTCAGCCGGATCAATCGGTGAGGTGATGTCGAGATTCGGCACATTGGCAAAAATAAAACTATCCAGCACTACGGCAGCACCAGATGCTGCCTGCTGGGCCTTAAGCTGTTCAAACGCTGTAGTAATGACTGTCTGTGACATAATTTCTTCCCTGAATTACATTATTTTGAGGCGGTATAAACCACATAATCGCCGGTGTACCAACCCGCCCGAATATCTAGCGTATTGATGGTGATCACCTCGTAGTCATAACGCCTGCAGGTACGTCCGTACTGCCGGATAATTTCCCGCAGCAACTCACCGTTAGACGCTATCTGCCCGTCGCTGACACGGATGGTGATCACATCCCAGTCTTTACCCGTCTGGCGCTCGAGCAGCTCGACATACCCGATGCCGAGACGATGAAAAATGGCAATGAACCCCTCAACACTTCCCGCGTCTCGGGCATTCACCCATGCGAACGCCACACGTTTACGATACAAATCCAGTGGTTCACCGTTAAACCGGGTGATATCGCGTTCCCACGCCAGCAAATTCAGGATCGCAAGTGGGCATATCAGCGGATCAAACTGCTTTGCAGGCCATATCAGCCAGTCATATAGCTGTGACCAGAATTTTTTGCAGGCGGCCAGCAATTTAGCCAGTTCACCTTTGTTCATCCAGAAAGGCAGCTTCAGCTGCGAGAAATCAGGCATTGGCAAGACTCACTGTCAGAGTTTTCAGACGAGGAACGGCGAGATCACTGCTAATATCTGTGAGAGAAAACACCACCGAATCGACATACTGAAACTGTTCATGCAGCTCGCGTCCCAGCTGCGAAAAGGAAAAACGACTGTAAGGCCAGGTCTTAACGACGTCATAGTCTGTATTTTCCCGGAACGCGCAGCGAATAAGGTTTATTACTCCTGTTTTCAGTGTTGCCTGTTCATCACTTGTCAGATTAGTCAGATTCACAACATACACTGTCGCGGTTAGATCATGCTGGGTTTCCGGCATGGCCATACACTGCAAATCATCACCGTGGCCATGGTGGCCTTGAGTGGTAATAAAATCGTTAACGGCTGTCAGAAACGGTTGTGAAGCCTGCCCACTATCCAACAAAAGATAGGCGTTCGCTGTTCCAGCACCACGTGGGGCATCGTGTTTGAAAAAGATGCGATCCACAGATAGACCCGCTACGCCAGCAATCATCGAACGATAAACCGCATCGGTATGGTAATTGCCCACCAGATTGAACTGGTTGCGGCAGCGTTCCCGCAGTTCATCATCGGACTCATCATCCCCACCAGGTGTCGTCAGCCAGTCGTCTTCATTTGCTACACTGGCAATACCCGTAACAGCTACTGGCAGAATACGATAATACCCGGGAGCAAGATTCCAGGCGGCTCCGGCTCCGGTTGCCTGCACCGGGATCAGAGCCGATACGGTACCTGCAGGGATGGCTGTATCGACTGTCACTGACAGCTGATAGAGAGTGCCGTTAATACGCTCGGTCTGAACTATCGTGCCTGCCGGTACGGTAACCACCTGTGCTGCTGAGGCTTTGGTAAAGCGAATAACGCCCAGGGCCGCACTGGCAGGTTTTGGGGTGATATTCAGACCCCAGGCCAGAAGACGCAATAATTGACCGCTGGCGGTCGCAACAAACATATTGCTCATAACAACGTTAATCAGTGCACTAATGATCCACATCACCGGTGTCGTGATAAGTGCAGTAATCAGACGCCAGAACGGCGACATGCGCGAGGTGTTTGTTATCATGCCCTCTGCCGTGACAATCCGGTTAAACTCGGCACGAACAGCATCTTCAGTGACCGGCATTCCCGCATCCTGCAGGACTTTCTGAAAATCAGGCTTCGGCATTTCCATAATCAATTCCCTGTGAAAGTGGTCCGAAATCGTAGGTATCTGCAGTGATAAACAACCGTGTGGCGCTTTCCTCTGTGACTACTGCAGTCCCCGGAACGATGCGCTCATCGTCTTCAACAAGCAAAATCATCTGGGTGAAAATATCACTACGCAGCGTCGGGCTGCGCTCGGCAATCAGCGCGGTGGCAAGACCGCTTTCCATTATGGCGTGAACCAGATCCTGCCCAATGCTGTAACGGTTATTACACAGCATCGGTTCATTACCCCCGTTCAGAACAATATCCCCGCCAGTAATCAACAGATCGACGTAAAGCGGCTCACTCATCCCTGTGTCTCCTGCCATTCCCGCATCTGGCCTGGAGTCGGCATCTGTTGCACCTGTATAGTCGTGCTGCCATACGTTCTGCGCTGATCAATGGTGGTCTGACCGCCACTGACCGCGCCTGAGGCGAGAACACCATTGCGCCCTACGCCTTGAGTGGTACCACCAGTCAGTAAATCCGGGCCAACAGCCGGCGCTGCCGGTAATGCGCTGCCGGCATCGATACTGATACCCGGGATCATGTTGAGTTTGTCGATAATCCATGACCAGGTATTGCTGAACATCGCTTTCACGCTGTCCCATAACCCGGAGAACAGCTCACCGATGCCAGATACGACGCCCTGAATGGCCGCCATCGGTGAAACCGCCGAAAAATAATCACAGATACCCTGCCAGCCTTCCGCAATAGACTGCCAGCCAGCGGAAAACGCAGCAGTAACGCTGTCCCAGTGCGTAACCAGCAAATAGGCCCCAACGCCCAGCGCCACAATGGCAGCAATCACAGCCAGAACCGGCCAAAGCAGCAGGTTTGTCGCAATACCGGCTGCACCTGTGGCGATGCTGTAGGCAAGCATTGCGCCACGGATGAATACCAGAGTTGCCTGAAACACCGTCATGGCTCCACGACAGAGCCAGAGAGCTGCAGTAAAAAGTTTCGCCGGCAGCGTGATAACTATCCAGGCGGCACGAAAGGCGATCATCATCAGCCTACCGACACCCAGCATAATATTGAGTGTGGCACCGGCCGCTGCAGCGCCAAGAATGGCCATAACCACCAGACCGATAGATTTAGTGATATGCGGAAACAATTCCTGCCAGCGCATAAACTGTTTGCCGGTGTCGGCCACACCGTTAAGCAGCGGATAAATGGTCGGTAACAACGTGCTGCCTATGACGATTCGGATCGCGTCCATATAGGCCGTCAGACGTTCCCACGGGTCAACCATGTTTTTGGCCATATTGACGGCATAGTCCAGACCTTTGGTATTGCCGATAGCGTCAATATTTCCTTTCAGCGTATCGGTGTTATTGATGAGCAACTTAATCATGGCCACTGCTTCATCAGAGCCGAATGCTTTCTTGATGAGATCGGAATCGGCCACCTTGCTGAGGTTGCCGTATTTACCACGAATAAGATCCAGAATTTCCGGGGTACTCTTCATCTTGCCGCTGGCATCAGTAAACGCCAGCCCCAGCGCTTTCTGTGCACCACCAACACCGGCGAGAAACGCTTTGTACTTGGTGCCCGCTTCTGATCCCGACATAGTGGACTGCAGTTGGCCAAGAATGGCGAACTGCTCAGACACCCCGGCACCTGAAGATGTCGCAGACGCACCGAGTGCGGTAAACGCGCCAGCCATCTCGTTACCGGACGTTTTAAACATCTTCACCGCAATAGCCGTTTTACCGGCGATATCTTCCACCCATTTGGCATTTCCCATTTCAGCGGCATCTTTACTGAAAATGCCGTACATGGTGCCCATATAGGAAGTGATCGTGCCGGCATCCGCTTTCGTGGCTTTTGCCAGCACGTTTGAAGCATTGGTGAACGCAGCCAGGTCGTTACCAGCAAGACCAGAGATGGCCGACTGGATATCGTAAGAGGATTTAACAAAGTCGGTGGCGCTGCCGCCGTATTCAATAGAGAAGTTCATCGCTGCGTCACGCAGCGAGTTGAGCGCGTTCTCGGCGGTACCGAGGCTTCGGACTTCCCCGAGGGCCATATTCATCTCATGCGCCGGCTCGAGTACAGCCTTGATGCCCATCCCGACACCAAACAACCCTGCGCCACCGACTGCAATATTGGAAAAAGCCTGACGGGAAGAGCCTGCAAAGCCCTTAACCCCGGCCTCTGCCTGTTTCAGCGGCCGGGTGATTTTGTCAATCAGTGAGAGGGTAAAATCGAGTTGTGCGCTCATTTGTCACCGTTCAGTGCCAGCGCGATGCCGCCTGCGACGGCCTTGCGCATGTTCTCCCAGTGACGGTTATCCAGCCAGATGGCCGCAGCAATGCTGTCAGGATCGTCGCCGTCCGCTGGCAACCAGTGGCGGCGCAATATCAGGTACTGCGCCAGCCCGTTATCATCGATAGCCCGAACCCGGGCCGTCAGTTTTTTACTTCGATCTCCAGCTCAGGCACGAACTGTTCGTTCACCTTCGCCGCCAATTGCAGGGGCACTCCCGGCTTTTCCAGCAGTTTGTCCAGTGCCTCTTTGCACTCGGTCGTCACAATACGACGCAGATAATTATGGGACGGCGCCACTTTGTTATCCGGCATCAGCTCGTTGATATACTTGTTGTAGGCTGGCGTCGTTGGTTCAAACTTCAGCTCAGTACCGCAGACAATCAGGGTGATCACATTATTTTCTTTACTCATTTTTCGCTTTCCTTCGCAAAAGAATTTCATTAACAAGAGAATTATGCCGAGCTGCACAAACAGGATAAATGTCCTGATAGCGCAATAAAGCAGTAGCCAAATCATGACCCGTTGTCCCCTGCAGTCGAGGCAGATTTTCGGGACAGCGTGTCAGCAGGTTTTCCTGATAAGGCACGTTCGGCCGTACTGGCGGCGTTGTTGTACATCCTGACAAAATCATCAGTGACGCAGACATTAGTAAACACGGGCTTAACAATCTCGGTGCGGATTTCCACTGGTGTGGCATTTTTCAGTCCCTCGAGTTTTTGCTCCAGTTGCCAAGCTGAATCGGCAGACACCGCCACCAGGTCATCACGTAGCTGTTCTCCGGTGGCTTTGACCGCCTGATTGATGGCCAACTGAACCGAATCCTGATACCAGCCCCGGGCTAACCAGCCGGCGCAAAACCCCAGAGACAGGGTCAAGAAAATCGCTTTCATTGCGCCCCCTTCATGCAGTATGTCCGTTCCCGCTGCCGGCGATTATCCAGCCCATCGCTGCGTACCCCATTAATGAATACCCAGCGCGGCAGTTGATCACAGGCCTGATACCATTGATGGCGTTTCAGGTACGAGACCATTGTTGACCGGCAGACCGCACCGGTTCCCACGTTGAACGAAAAACTGACCAGCGCGTCATAAACCGGCTGCGGCATGCTGACCGGCACACAGACAGCCAGGCGACGTTCGACAGTCAGCACATCATTCACCAGATCCGCTGCTGCCTGCCGCTCGGTGATTTCACGCTGCGGAGCCACGCCAGCGGTATGCCCGATGCCGGATGTCCAGACACCAGCACTGCACTGATACGGCCGCAGCCGGCACCCCTCCAGATTGGCGATTAATGCCAATCCTTCCGGGGACGTTTTCAGCAAGTGAAAATCCGGCATCAGTGCGGCCAGCGCCAGCACCGCGGCCACCGAGCAGGCTTTAACGAGAGATTTCACGGCCCACCTCCGGCCTCAGCCCGTTGTCTCTCAGTAGCAGAAACGTCTTACGGCGGTAGTACCAGTTGACGAATGCCGTGACTGCCACACCGAATACACCAAACCATGTTGCAAACTCCTGCAGCGTCATGCCGCCGAGCGCAGCCAGCATGATGCTGAGCCAGTACGCAATGAAAGAGGTGACTTTATCCATGTCCATCCTCAGCCAATCAGGTTGCGTACATCGTCACTGGACAGGTACGGCACGCCGTTGATCTTGATGAACTCCGGCGAGGTAACGAAGAATTTCGCCTTGTGCGTCAGCGTTGCGCCACCTTTCGGATCGATATCCAGCAGTGAGGTCACTACCAGTTTGCAGCCGAACGCCTCCACCTTCAGTTCTTCATCACCGGCTTTGGCGTACCACATAGCGTCAAACTCAGGGATAGCTCGCCATGATCCGGCACGCGCGGCCATCGGCGTGAGCTGGTCTTTCAGCACCCGGGAAGAAAACTCCACCTCACCGTCTGCAGCCACGTCGCCGGAAACTGATCCATCCGGCACACCGCGCGTCTGCGCTGCAGCCGTGTTGTCGGTGATATCGAGTGAAATTTTGTCAAAGTGGATCAGTTCGCCGGCAAAGTTGCAGTCAACGGACTGACCGGAAATACGGTTCCCCATCAGGCATTACCTCCCTGTAAACTCACATCCAGCATTACTGACGCCTTGATGCCTTTCGGGCAGTCATAGGTGCGTACGACAATGTAAACCTCCACCTGCGTTTTGCTGCGCCAGAGGATTTGCACATCACCATCCTGTGGTGGCATACATTCGCCCGGGAACGTCACGCCCTGAATGCGTACCGTTTTAGACATCTCACGCATAGGACCTGCAAAATACTGCTGATGCGTCGCAATACTGGTCGGCGTGGAGTTCAGCGCACGATCGGAGATTTTCGGGATGGCCAGCAAACGAACACGACGACAGACTTTATCGATAACACGTTTGTTCTCGATGGACTGAAAATCGCCGCCCTCAACATCAAGCGTGACGCCGTCTGCCCAGTAATATCCATCATAATCCGGGTACCACATCGGTACGGAGAAACGCGCCTTGTTCAGCGCCTGCAATGTGGCAAGCTCCAGCGCGATACCGTCCTTATCCACCGGTAGCTTGCCGGTGCTGTTAAGCCCCACCACAGGACCTGTTTTGACGCGTGACGGACTGTCAGCAATGGTGACTGAACGATTACACAGACGACCGACATACACACCCGGCTCTGCACCAAACAGGCGGGGAATCAGCGTTACGCTACTTTCTGCCACACCCTGCTGGTATGCAGTGGCGCGGGAGAGATAGTCTGCCCAGGTCTCTGTAGGCTGAACACCCTGAACGGAAAGATAGACGTGAACCCAGCGCTGCCATTTCGCATTGATGTCAGCAATCAGGCCGCTGGCCAGCGTAATATCTGCCTCACTGGAGATATCGTCACTGACCAGAACACCTTCAACAGAACAGACCGGCTGCGCTGCTTCGGCCGCATTGGCAAACGTGACCGAAGGATCGGACTCATTCAAAATCCACACATAGCCAAACCAGTTATCGCCAGCGTTGCGCATTGCCGCCTGAAGATCCGTTTTCAGCACACTATCGCCACTGCCCAACAGCTGATCAAAGTCAGTTTGGGTATTGACCGGGATAACCTTGTTAGCATTGGGGACGGATGCGCCGTCCGTTCCCTGAGCCACTGTCGCGCCGGCAGCAGAAGTCAGTTTCAGCAAAGGACCCAGATCAGTTCCCGATGATGCTGCACTGGTAACGGTAATGGTTGCGGCCGCGCCGGTGGTCAGCGTAGTCACCTGAAATTTGCTGTTGGCATCATCCCATGTAACCGTGGCCAACGTGCTGAGCTTTGTCTGTAAGGCCGTAGCGACCTGAGCCAGTGTTGTAACCGCAGATAAATCGACTGCAGTAATACTTTTCTCGGTACCATCAATGGTCAGTTTCAGAGCACCGTCACTCACGGCGGTAAATTTGGCAATGGCTTTGTCTGCCGTCGCCAGTGCGCCACCAGTCAGTATCGCTGCAGTAGCCGCGCCACCGGTGGCTTTCAGTGAACCGATGAACAACATCACCCGTTCGATTTCTTTGGTTTCGCCCTGCAGCTGATTAAGCTGATCGACGTCTACAACAGGCCAGGCCATCCTTAACCCCTTATATCCTGTGCATTCACATCCCAGCCGAAACCAATGGCCTGCAGCTGGCGAGCGAGTGCGTTCATAAAATCCGTTTCCCCGATACCCAGAAACTCACGGGCAGGCAGAGTGACGGTCCATGTCTGTTTTGCCGGAGTCCCCTCCAGCTTGCGAATCAACAACCCCGCCTGAGCAGCGCTGACCTTCGACTGAATTTCTTTGTAACCCGGCGTTCGCCAGCGTTTACCGCTGCGCATCTTGAATCCGGCTTTGCGCAGACGCTTTGCCTGTCGCAGTGTTGCCGGTCCTGACTGGCGGCTGCTGCCGGATGACTGACGGGCACTGATTGTCGCCGTCATACCGTTCTGCTGTGCATATCCCACCGTGCCGGCAGGCACTTCGCGTGTGCCGTTGCGGTAGTATCCCCCGCTCAGATAAAGCCTGACTGCATCAATCTCCGGCATTTCCCGGATGCGGATGAGCTTTGGCAAATTGCGCAGCATCTTGCCTCTGCGCTTTGTTTTACGCGGTGCCCATGCAGCCCCTTCTGGTGACTGCTGATTGCGTACGTTCCGCTTTGCTGCTGCCACCAGGCCATATTTCGCCAGCCGCCACAGCAGACGGCGGCGCTTTGCCGGCGGCAGCTCCAGTGACTTCAGCGCATCACGCAGCGCTTTCAGTTGCGTGGGGTTTAACTCACCTCGGATTGCACCGGCCATGTCCCGTTCCCGTTACCGAAAAAGAGTGTGGCTTGTTCAGCCGTCCAGACCGTCGCATCGGCCAGCTTCCAGCGCTGACCGTCCAGCGGAATAGCACCGTCCGCATCTTCCAGGAGATCGAGAGGTTCAGCCATCTGAGCGGTAACCACCACGATGGCCGTTTCGTTATCGATGATTTCCACATCCAGTTCAGGCAGATCCCAGTCCACATTGATGGCATCCATCGCCGTTGCCCCGTCATTCTGGTACCAGGACAGCAGCAGCGCCATAATCAGTTGCGGTGGACAGATACGGTACGGGAAACGCTCCCATGCCAGCGTGGCCGTATATTGCATGATGGCCAGACGGTACTGCCCCGCTCCGAGGTCGCGCGCGGCCGGCACGAAACGCACCTCATCCATGAGGCTGTCAAACCCTTCCATGGCGCGTTCCGGCATGTTGCTTCTTACAAACTCAGTCAGTGACTCCAGCAGGCTCATATGATGGACACTCCCACGCGTGACAGCCCTTTGAGGCTACGCAACGCAAAGTTGGCTTCAGCCAGGAGGCTGTCCCGGGTTTCCTCTGCCCCCGGCTGTGCATCTGTTTTTACCCGGAAAACGCTGGTCCATTCACCCATCAGGTCAGCTTTCGCCCGGGCAAATACCGCTTTACGGTACTGCGCGACAACGTAACTTTCCCCTTCATATGACGGCCCCGAAACGGCAGCGGCTTTAACGATACCCATCCCCGTCCAGTAATCACGACGCGCAACCAGGCTGGCATTGACCTGCGCCATCGCGCTGACAAGAGCATCGGCCACTGTGCCAGCAGCGATATCTGCCGGGATGTTCCGGCTGTCCTGAAAGTCTTTCACATTCAGGTCAGGCCAGAATCCATCGTTAGTGACAGCAATATCCTGATAATCAATTGGCTTGCCGTTAAACATATGTTCTCCCTGGAAAAGACGGCTCAGACCAGGCTCCACGACTATTTAGGCTGATGCCTGTTGTCTCCCCTGCGAGCCGCCGTGGGTCGGTGCTCGTTACAGCGTCAGCTTGCGCCGGCGCTGTGCAATTTTGTCCCGAAGCGTACGAACCTGAATTTGTGGGTACATATCCTGCGCCGCTGCCAGAAACGTATCTGCTTTGGCCAACTGCGCATCATCATCGATGGCAGATGCTAATGGTCTGCCATCTTTCCCGCGCAACAGCTGCAGGCCAGAGAACCGCAGATACTTGGCTTTGACAATCTCGTTGACCGGCCATTCCTCCAGGACACGTTGACTGACGCGTGAAAAGTACGGTTCTACCGCGCGGCCGTTATCCGCTTCACGCTCAGCCCATGCCAGCATTGTATCCGCCACAAAATGCGGAAAATCGCTGCGGATATTTGTCGGTGTGTCCTGCCCCTGTTCAATGGCGAGGTCAGCCCAGTCCAGTGCCAGGCTGAAATCTTCCACGTCGAACAGCCAGATCACACAGTACGAGAACACCGGGTGCAGATGGACGGAGTCGCCTGCAAGATATTCCCGCACATACGGCATCCATCGTGGTAGCAGTTCGTCACGCTTCATCACAATCCGCTGCCCAATCTGCGACAGGCTGCGCAACCGTTGCACATCCACCGCCAGTGCCGTGACCAGCAGATGCAGGCTGTTAGGGGCATTGGTTGCTGCCTCAACGTTACCCGCAGCCATTGCCTGCGCCGCTTCAACACGGCGCTGATGATCACGAAACAGGCTCATAACACCCCTTACGGATTAGTGGTTGTGCCTTTGTCGCCTTCCAGCACGACGTTCGCCGGTTCGATACCCACAAACAGGGTTTCGTCTTCCACCACGTACGCTTCGTTGCGGTAGTAGGAGTCCACCAGGCCTGCCAGCTCATCATCGTCTTTGAAGCCACGACGCATCGAATCCGTCTGGGTATAAATCGACAGGTTAGAGTAAGTGGTGATGACACACCCACGCGCTGGGAACTGTGGAGGAATGACAGCCGGCAGACCACCGAATGACCCCATCAGATCCATTTGTTTCATGGCCGCACGTTCGGTCGGAGTACGACCATGCATCTTGCCGGCAGCATCCGCTTCTTTAGCGATAATGTCAGCACCGACCATCAGTACCAGGTCAGTACGCTGACGGTGTACGGGGTCAAGTCCCTGACGCAGGTCATAAGCAAGATGATCGAGACTGGTATAGTCAGCCGTTGCATCGGTCCCGACTTTGATTTTGTCGGCAGTCTTACCGCCAGTCAGAATATTTTTGGCCAGATTGGTTCGCATCCACTGCAGCCAGCCGGTGTTCACATCCTGCAGCAGCTTGTTGGTGGCCGGATCAGAACTGTCAGCAACAGACGTACCATTCCAGGCGATCATCAACTGGTCGAGTGCAATCTGGCGCTGCACAAACTGCGCATACAGCGCCATGAACTGATCGCCCATACGCGCCCAGGTATCAGCCTGATGCCATGGCACAATCACTCCACTATCAGTAGGTGCGCAGGTGTATTTTGCACCAGCAGGATTAATATTACGGCGGTAGCGGCCAGATGCTTTGCGACCGGTGATGGTCTGTTGCATACCAGAAAAGACCTTTTCCCCCTGAATATCAGTCACCAAAGGCATATTAATCAGGCTCATGAAATCAACAGATTCCTGAACCGCCCCCAGCAGACGCTCTTCCTGTGGCCCGGTAATGGCAAATGATTTACCCGCCAGAATCACGGCTGGATCAGCGCCATACTGTTTGGCCAGAATGTCACGTACCTGTTGTACGAGCTTTTCGGTTTGTGGTTTCATCCCTGTTCCTTACAGCCAGACTTTGTTTTCTTCGCCTGGATTTTCATCCGGTTTTTTGGTGGTGTTCGCGCTGGCCACCTGCTCAAACTTCTGCACAAGGCCATCCAGCTTCCCTTCCAACTGAGTAAACTGCTCGGCCGTGATAACCGTGGTCGGTTTGTCTTCCGGCTTAATTTCCTGCTTTTGAGGATCGGCGGGTTGATTACCGGCACTGAACGCTTTCACCTGTTCCTGAATGCCGGTAATCGCCGCATCCTGCGTATCCATGCGCCCCATCAGCGCATCGAACTGTTCCTTGGTCATTTCGTCCTCGTCCTTGGTTTGAGGTGGGTTGTCTTTGTTGCGGCTGAAGAAGCGCTGGAGGAAGTTCTTCTCCCGGGCTTTGGCTTCTTCGCTAACTTCACTGAGTTCACCGAGAGAAAACATTTCTGCTCCTCCCTGTTCCAGCGCAGATTGCGTACTGCCCATACTAAACATCAGGCGATCAGTACCCAGAGAGGCCGGAATATCTGTAACCGCCAGCCCAAACAAATAATATTTCCCGGTGCCGGCAAAGTTCTCGACAACTTCAATAGATGTAAAAAGTTTCTGCCCGGATTCGTTGGTGGCAATCAGCCAGTCATTTGGCATGAGCTGGGCAAACAATTTGAGAACACCATCCACACGTTCTGCTTTCAGCCCAGCAACTTCACCGTAGTTATAGCTCCACGCTCGCGCCTCAAGTGTGTCGTGGCGTGGCCAGATAAGAGCGGTATAAGTTTGTGGGTTATAGGTATCGGCCGCTTCCTGCAGCCATTCTTCCTTGATTTCGCGTCCGTCCGCTGTTTTCCCTGCGGTAGCAACACAAATCCAGTCTGTGCGTAAACGTGGCATAACGTCCCTGTCCCTTTTCGTCCCTGGACACCAGTAAAACGGAACGAGAAAAGAAATTCACTTAGTGGGATCTCGGGGAGTTTCGCTACGTATTGATAGCGGGACGCAGCGGAATTTAGCGGAATGTAATCTCTTGCCATCCCGTCAGAATGGTCAAAAAGGAACAATAGCCAGAGGGAATATGGCGCAGAAATATTCTGAGGAAATCAGGGACGTCGCCCGCGCCCTGTATCTCAAACGGTGGACACCGCAGGAGATCAAAGAGGAGCTACGGCTACCCAGCGTGCGCATCATCTACTACTGGGCCGAGAAGTTCAGCTGGCGTGACCTGCTGAGCGAGGAAGGTGTAGAGGCCGCATTATCACGCCGTATCCAGGTACTGACAGACCGTGACGGCAAATCGCAGCTCGAGCTGCAGGAGCTGGATCAGCTCGTTGGCCATCACGTAAAACTGCTGGCTCAGCGCGCAAAGCGGGAAGAGAAGCTGCTGCAGCTGCAGCACCTGCAGGAGAGTGGCAAATCATGCGCGGATGGTACCCTCACAGATGAAGGTACCATCCAGCAACGCAAAGGCCGTAAGCGCAAAAATGATGTCAGTGAGATAACCGCTGACAGCTTTAACGAGTGGGTGTCGGTACTGTTTGGGTACCAGCTGACACTGCGCGAAAACCTGCATCAGAAAATCCGTAATGTCCTTAAAGCCCGACAGCTCGGTGCCACCTGGTATTTTGCCGGTGAGGCATTGGAAGACGCGATCCTCAATGGAAAGCCACAGGTTTTTCTGTCCGCATCAAAACGTCAGGCCGAAGTGTTTCGACGCTATATCGTACAGATAGCACATAAATTTCTCGGTATCGAACTGACCGGTAACCCGATACGCCTGAGCAACGGCGCAGAAATGAGTTTTCTGGGAACAAACAGCAATACAGCCCAGTCAGAAAGCGCCAACGTCTATATCGATGAGTATTTCTGGATCCCGAAATTCCGCAAACTGAATGACGTTGCATCAGCGATGGCCACGCATGACCACTGGCGCATCACCTATTTCTCTACACCCAGCTCAAAAGCGCATGAGGCGTATCCGTTCTGGACCGGGGACGAATGGCGTAGGGGTCGCCCGGAACGTAAACACATTGAGTTCCCGACCGAGGCCGAACTGCGTGACGGTGGCAGGCTATGCCCGGATAAACAATGGCGCTTGATTGTCACCATCGAAGACGCGGTAAAAGCCGGATTTAATCTGGCAAATATTGATGACCTGCGTGACCGCTACAGCGGCCCCGCCTTCGACATGCTGTTTATGTGTGTGTTCGTTGACGATAAAGATGCCGTTTTTGGCTTCGACCAGCTGATGAAATGCGGTACCGACCCGGCAATGTGGCAGGACTTTAAGCCAGATGACCCGCGCCCCTTCGGCAACCGGGAAGTCTGGGGAGGCTATGACCCCAGCCGCACTACCGACAACGCCACATTTGTGGTTATCGCAGTGCCACTGTATGCCGCCGAAAAATATCGGGTATTACGAAAATGGGTCTGGACAGGTCTGTCATTCAAGTTCCAGGCCGAGCAAATCAAAAAAATTAAAGAGGCGTACAACCTCACCTACATCGGGATCGACGTCACGGGCATCGGTGCCGGTGTATTCGATATTGTCAGCGCATTCGCGCCCCGGGAGGCCGTACCTATCCACTACAGCGTGGAAAGTAAAAACCGTCTGGTACTGAAGATGATCGACGTGGTTGGCGGCAATCGCATCGAGTGGGACCGGGAAGACAAGGACATCGCGGCCAGCTTTATGGCCATCAAACGCACCACCACCGCCAGCGGTAACGCCATGACGTTCGTCGCTACGCGGTCACAGGAAACCGGGCACGCCGACTCATTCTGGGCGATATCACACGCTATGCAGAACGAGCCGCTGAATACCGAACATAAACGCAAATCAAGATGGATTCTGGGATGAGCAAAAAGAACCGTAAACCCGTAACGGCAGAAAACACCGCGCCGGCGCAGCAGAAAATGAGCATGATCACCTTTGGCAACCCGGAGCGGGCTATCCTCAACCCGCTGGAATATAAACCGGTGTATTACGACAGTTCGAGCCAGTTCTACACCCTGCCAGTCAACCGGCTGGCGCTTGCTGAATTGCCAGATATCAACGGCCAGCATGGTGGTATTTTGCGAGCCAGAACCAACATGATCACCGCCGATTTTGTCAGCGGTGGCGGCATGATGCAGGAAAATATTCAGGCTGCAGTGATGAATCTGCTCACATTTGGCGATGTTGCGTTGCTCAAACTGCGTAATGCTTTTGGTAAAGTGATTGGCCTGCATCCCCTGCCCTCACTTTATCTGCGCCGCGGCAAGGACCAGAAATTTTACATCCTGCAGAAAAGCGGAGCGCTGACGTATGCCGAGAAAGATATTGTCTTTATCAAACTCTATGACACACGTCAGCAGGTATACGGTAAACCCGATTATCTCGGGGGCATCCACAGTGCCATGCTCAACAATGAAGCCACTATTTTCCGACGCCGTTATTACAAAAACGGCGCTCATCTCGGATACATCCTGTACACCACTGACCCGAACATGACGGACGAAATGGAAGATGAGATGAAACAACAAATTGCGGCTGGCAAAGGTGTAGGCAACTTCAAATCCATGATGATCAACATCCCGGGCGGGAAAGAAAAAGGTGTACAGCTTTTACCCGTCAGTGACATGACCGCAAAAGATGAGTTTGTGAACATCAAGAATATCTCGATGCAGGACATCCTGAATGCCCATCGTTTCCCGCCCGGACTGGCCGGGATGATGCCGAACAACAACAGCTCATTCCCGGATATCACAAAAACACGGGACGCATACCAGCGGGATGAGGTTACCCCGATACAAAAACTCATCCGGGACGCCGTGAATAATGACAGTGACATCCCCGCAAGTTTGCGCATTATCTTTACACAATCGGAACAAGTTGATGCATAATGGGGTAAATTTTAAGCGCAAATGAATATTAAATCTGGTGATAGCAAGGAGCGTAAAATGCGGATTAAGTGTCCAGAATGCGGGGCCAGAGCGGTGATTAAATCAACCAATCCCATTCACCCTCAACTCACTGAAGCGTATTGTGCCTGCAGTGACGTGAATTGCGGCCATACATACGTTCTGCAGGTATCGTTTAAACATACTCTCAGCCCCAGCAGAAAATCATTAGATGACTTACTGGTGGGGCTAATTGGCTCACTCGACCCAAAGAAAAAGGTCGAGCTGATGGGAAGGCTGAAGGGACTGGACAGGCCAGCAATGTTATAATTCCTGCTTTGTACGCTCTTCCGGCGTCAAAACGTCAATTTCGATTTATGGTCACCAACGCTGCAACGCAGTCAGCAAAGTCTCTGTTTTGCAGCCCTTGCCAATGATAAGCCCTGGCTTTAATGCAACGGAGCATGGCAGAGTCTCAGGAATTACCAACTGGCGGCTGTGCGGCGTAGAGTTTACGTGCCTGATAAATACATCCATCAATATCAGGTTCAGTGGTATAACGCAGCGCGGCATTATATGCACCCTCCGCGCAATCAATCCATGAAAACCATAGGCTATCCCCTGGCGGACGCATTCTGATTTGATATACAGGTTCGGCGTTATCAACCTTGCAACGTTTCTGTAGCTCGTCTGACAATCTTAACGCCATTCTCGCGAGTTTCTGCACCTCTTCAGGCGATATATTCATTTCAAATGAATATAGGTCAATCAGCCGTTCTTTCGTTATTTCGTCCATTATTTATCCTCGCTAACCTGTGCTGGATCAAACCCCATCCAGCCAACGTTAATATCGTTTAGTGTCGTACTTCCCCCATTAAGCAAATCAATATGATGTTGACATTTCTCAATCATCAATCGGATAAATGTTAAATTCATATTATGGAAAACAACATTTCTGGCCTGCAATGAATTAAAGCTGATTTTATAATCAGTAGATTTAATTAATCCGTCTTCAGGATGCCAGCGAAATAAAATCGCCGGTTTATCTTCATCATCAATGATTTTTTCAACAAGCACCTGAAAACTACCAACCTCATAAAGTTTGCAAAAAATATTCATAATATCCCCATTATTTTTCCCGACTAAATACCCAACAGTAATACGTTTCAGAACGCCGATATGCAGTGTCTTTTCCTTGATTGAACTGTTTGCTGACGTCACTACGCACAGAGCAGGTACGCAGATATTTGCGTTTACTCCCGTTCTTAAGCAGCTTTTTGATATCAACCATCGTAAAGTTGAGGCGCTGCCGGTAGTGCGCGGCCACCTCTTCAAAATGGTTAAAGTTGACAGCAATTTCGTTCGGTTCAGATATGGCGGAGTGGTTCATTCCTGCTGATTCCTGACCGTCCAGGTAATCAAACATTTCCCAGAATTCCTGCACCAGTGGGTGATCCTGATTGAGCGCTCTCTGACGTTCTTCTGCCAGCGTTACTGCGTATTTCCAGGTCTGCTGAATGCGATCAGTAGGTACCGGCACAACCAGTGGCAAAACGGCCAGCATTGCCTGAATTTGCGCGTGATTGAGACTGATACGGTTAGATTTAATGATGCCCTGCGCCTTAAATTGCTGCTGAGCTATAGCCAGATGCTTGTCGTACTCTGCCAGCAGTTCATCAGCCATCGATGTCGCTTTTATCAAAAAACCTGATACTGCCTGAACCGGCATCTGCTCAAGACGTACAGCAGCAGCTGTTGTCTCAGGCGTCTGGCCAGAACGGTCAGTTGCAATATGAATCAGACGGGATAACAGCGCCTCTGAGCCATCAACATCGGCGTTCTGCGCGATGACTATTGCACCTTTGAACGGTGGTTCGTATGTCTCGTTATTGTTGGTCTTGATGCCGAGGGCGCGGGATGCGCGTCCGTTATAGAGGGATTTCAGCTCGTCATAATCAAACGCCCGGAGGTTTTTGGACTTCCCTTCAACCGACTGGCGATCACCTTCAATCAGAACAACAGGCAGATTTGATACCTGAGAGAAGTTACGGCCACGCGCGGCAGCCGTTGATTTCGATGGATCAAAACCCTCGTAATCCTCACGGCCGCAGAGCTTCCACAGAAATTCTATCAGCGTGGATTTACCGGTTCCCGGCTCGCCCACTATCTCAAGGAATGGATAGGACTTATTACGCTGGCGCAGCTGCTCAGCAAAAAAAGACCCCAGCCAGAACGCCAGCGCGATATAGCCTTTGGTTCCGAACGCCGTCCAGATGTCATTAACCCAGTTCGTTTCAAAATCACGCAGATCCACATTCAGGTTTAATGAGGGGGTCAGGCTCAGGCTTTTGATGGATAGCTTTTCAATATCAAAATAGTCCTCCTCATTCAGCGTGAAAACACGTCCTTTACTGATGGCCACATCATTAAATATCCATGCATTATGGTCTTTATTGAACCCGAGCCAGTTCATGGTATTCACCTCTTTGATGTTTTGCAGAGAACGAAAAATGATATCCAACTGCTTAGTAGTGCCGGTAAAGAGTGCACCTTTGGCCATATGCAACAGACGCTTTTTAAACTCTGCAGAACTGGTCAACTGACTGGCGGTAAACGTGCTTTTTACAGTTGGCATATTGGGAGCCATAACACGCAGGTAATACCACGCCTCATCGGTGGGTTTTGATACCTGGTAATACAGCGGTTGCATCACGCAATTCGCGATTTCTTCAAGGCTTCCCGATTCCTTAATGGCTTTTTCTTTGGCAAGTTCCTCGTCAAATATCCCCTCCAGCTCCTGTATGCGGTCGTATGCCCTGGAGTATTTTTCAAAGTCCAGTTCAAACCAGTAAGTGCGAAAACCAAAGGTAAAATAAAAGCTGCGCCAGCTGTTATGGTTGTACATCTCCAGCGCCTTCGCTGCCGGGCTTTCTGCCAGTAGTAGACGTCCGTAATGGCGATACTGGGTAATATTGTGTGGTTCTAGCCGTTCACGCAGATGCAGGTCATTCCAGTCAAGGGATGACCCATTTTCCGAAGGCAACGCTGCAGAGACTTCCCAGCCAGCATCCCGGGCGCGACGTGCAAATTTTATGATATGGCTGCGACCGGCTTTATCATCATCAAATGCCCATACCAGCCGTGGACGGGGCTTATCGCCGAGGATTTCAGTCAGCATATCGAGCAATGCCTTCGGATAATTAACGCTGCTGAGGGTGGCCACTGCGGCCTTTCCCGCTTCATTAAGCGCAATGGCATTAAAAATACCCTCGGTGATCCAAATCTCTTTCTGCCCGGACAAATCCAGACCGGGATATTCCCACCAGTAGCCAGCATAATTACCAATAAAATTGGCTTTCTGGTTAAAACGGTCTGGTTGATCAATGATGCGCTCCCAGCCTCTGCCGTTCGCCAGCTTAAATTTCACCGTGGCGCTGCCGAGACCATTCTTGAGGAAAGTACCCTGGGTATAGCAACCAGCCAGTTTCGTAGTATCCAGTCCCCTGGCTTCGCGGAGATAGGCTTCTGCAGTGGCATTTGGTGTTTCGGGTGTGGGCTGATAACGCTTTGACCAGTCCTCAAAAATGTCCCGGTACAACTCTTTGACCAGTATTTCTTTACCGCATTTATTCTCGCGGCCACACTTCAACATCCAGGGCTTTTCGATACTGGTAAACAGTTCTTTCTTGTGACATGCAGGGCAAACGCCCTGCTGTAAATACTGTTCACGTTCTTTAAAGGAGAAGTCATTAATTAACCGTCTGACAACTTCCTGTTGAATGGTGACGTTCATAGAAATCCCAGTAATTAAAGCAGCCATCAAGGCAAAAAGTTATATTCTGAATTGCTTGTTATAACGTTCATGGGTCATTAATTCCCAACTTTTACCATCATCTTTACTGAGCAAGCGCCAGCGCAGAGATACATTCATCTTTATATAAAAATGTGGTTTAACAAGCTGATAATTCTTTTTGCCGCTGTAATATTCGCTTAGCAGAGTGAACGCTTTATTTATGACACATTCACTTGCATGAGAGGTCACTGTGAGCATAGTTATTTCACACTGGCTATTTTTATAAGATAAGCATACACATAAGAGACTATTTTTACGTTATGTATTGCATGATTATACGCATTGCGAGTGAAGGTATACGGAATAATATTATCCATATTAAGCCCCAGCGTCGATGCCAGTTCAACAACAGTAATAACAGATTGCTCATTACCGTAAGAGAAACACGGCCCTGCAAACTTATTCAGGGCGTGACGCAATACCGAACTGTGAAGCGACGGGCACCCGTTCCATAGCTTAACAGCCGATGGTTCAGCATTCTCACTGACAAACGCGTAAAAATCACAGATGGCTAATTCTAAATCCTGACAATCCTCATCAAGCAACTGACAACGTATTTCAGAAGACTGACGCAACCACCACTCAATAGCCTCCGCACTGACTGTCCCGCCGTTGCTCATTGCATCTTCCAGACTGATACGGCGATAAAATGTTTTACCAACTTCCCCCGTTTCTGGATTAAAGAAAATCGCTGCGATAGCTGTAATTGCTGCAGTGGATTTATCATCCATTGCTTCCAGGTCAATCATTAAATGTTTCATAGTATTCCCTTAACGTTGAACAGCAGTAAGTGGTTTAAGGTTAGAATTGTTTTTACGTATTTCACCGGAGGCCAATGAAGAAAGCGCCGGAATATTATGTTCAGTCGGAATGTCACCTTTAAACGCCATCAGGGTAATTTTATGCAATTCCTCGAAATCAACCGTATCGTTATTGAATCGTGCCGTTGCTGAAATCCCCTCCAGACATTTAGCTAACTGGAGGTTTAATTCCATTAACTGAATACCGTCACTGTGGACAGAATAATTTTCTTTTTCGATTACCGTTACCTGAGCCTGATAGCTCTGCAACAAATTACGAATAAGCGTGGCATATTTTGTTTTCATGATGTTATCCAACGATGATTTTATTTATGCGTTGATTTGCTATGGCTGATACGGTTTTTCCAGTTATGCCACTCTGCCGGAGCCTGCTCTACAAGATGGGCAGCGTATTTGTTCCATTCCTCAAGATTTATCCATAACTCAGCATTGCCGTTCGGCTTTTGCGGATCTGACATGTAGAACGCCGGCAGCTTCCCCTGTTTGGCCATCTCAACAACTGCCTTCGGTGTTTTGCCAATAGAGGCTGCAAACACCTCCTTCGATACCAGGGCGGCAACGTTCGATAAGTTCAGTGCAGTTTCCTCGGTCACATCCTTCGTTCTGCGGCGAGTTTTCGATCCCTCAATCGGCGGTTTAACCTGCGCTGGCGATTCTGATTTACGAGTCAATTTGGTATTCTCCAATTGTTTACCTAGAGCCAAACTAAGCCACACAAGGCTAAATATGGAACTTTTGTATATAATTGGAGATTATGGATTTTATGTCAATAGCCCAGTCTGAAAAATTAAAGCTCATTCGTGAGTCAGAACGAATGAAAACCAAGGAAGTTGCTGATTTAATTAATATTAATTACACAACCTATCATGGTTACGAATCTGGAAAATCTAAGATGCCCCTAGAGGCTGGAATGAAGCTTCTTAAACATCCTCGTTTTCGAAAATACCGCGACTGGTTTCTGTTCGATGAAACAGATCCCGCATCCGGGCAAATCGCACCGGTTCTCGCACACTCTGGGCAAGACGAAACAACCTTGCAGCACTCAGGCAAAAAGATTGGCTAAGCATTCACGCCGCTTATCTATGCAGTAAATGTACGGTTACCTTTTGTCATGAACAGAAACAAGACGTAGAAACACGCATCATCGGAGGGCTTTATGTCTGTTAAAAAGCTTGATGATGGTCGATATGAAGTGGACGTAAGACCGCAGGGTGCAGATGGAAAACGTATCCGACGGAAGTTTAACACCAAGGGTGAAGCCCAACTCTTTGAGCGTCACATCCTGGTTAATTTTCACAATAAAGATTGGCTGGAAAAACCTGCAGACCGGAGAAAGCTGAACGAACTGCTGGACTTATGGTGGATCTATCATGGAAAACTGCATGAGCGAGGCGACATTGAGCGCGGCAGGTTAACCACAATTCTCAACCGTTTTGCAGAAATGGGTGTATATCGTGCGGACCAGCTAACGAAAAAGGCAATTATCGACTACCGCGTCATACTGATGGGTGAAGGTTTAAAGCCGGCTAGTGTGAACCGACATGTGGCGATATTAAGCGGTCTATTCACCAAACTGATTGATGCCGGTGAATATCATGGCCATAACCCCATGCGTGAAGTGAAGCGCCTGAAAGAAGCTGAAGCAGAAATGGCATTTCTGACTGATGATGAAATTCAGGAACTGCTGGCCAGACTCGATGGAGATGAGCTGAATATTGCTCTGGTCTGCCTGGCTACTGGTGGACGATGGGGAGAGGTATCCCGTTTGAAGGCTGAGCATATTATTCAAAACATGGTGACGTTCATGAAAACCAAGAACGGCAAACGGCGAACTGTTCCTATCTCTGCAGAGCTGGCTTTACGTATCAAGGGAAAGAAATCCGGGCTTTTGTTTAAAGCCAAGTACAGCACAGTCCGTCGAATCCTGAAGGAAGTAAAACCGGATCTACCTGATGGGCAGGCCGTTCATGTAATGAGGCACACATTTGCCACACATTTTATAATGAATGGAGGTAACATAATCACATTGCAACGCATACTTGGGCATTCGACCATCCAGCAAACAATGGTCTATGCGCACTTTGCCCCTGATTTTTTACAGGACGCAATCACCCTGAATCCGGTGTCCAGAATGTCCATAATGTGTCCATAAACCAGAGTTAACTAGAGTTACTTAAAGCGATATGAGCAACTTAACCCATTGTAAAGATACAGAAAATACAGCAATCACTGCACCTGAAAAGGCAGTTATTGGTCGCATTCACTCCTTTGAATCCTGTGGCACCGTAGACGGCCCAGGTATCCGTTTTATTACTTTCTTCCAGGGCTGCCTGATGCGCTGCCTGTATTGCCATAACCGTGATACGTGGGATACGCACGGCGGCAAAGAAGTGACCGTCGAAGAGTTAATGAAAGAAGTCGTGACCTATCGTCACTTTATGAACGCATCCGGCGGTGGTGTAACGGCATCCGGCGGCGAGGCCATTCTACAGGCTGAATTTGTTCGTGACTGGTTCCGTGCTTGTAAGAAAGAAGGTATTCATACTTGTCTCGATACCAACGGTTTCGTCCGCCGTTACGATCCGGTAATCGATGAACTGCTGGAAGTGACTGACCTGGTCATGCTCGATCTCAAACAGATGAACGATGAAATTCACCAGAATCTGGTGGGTGTATCTAACCATCGTACGCTGGAATTTGCGCGCTACTTGTCCAACAAAGACATCAAAGTGTGGATCCGCTACGTCGTCGTTCCTGGCTGGTCTGACGATGACGACTCCGCACACCGCCTGGGCGAATTTACCCGCGATATGGGCAATGTCGAAAAAATCGAATTGCTGCCGTACCACGAGTTGGGTAAACACAAATGGGTGGCAATGGGTGAAGAGTACAAACTGGATGGCGTGAAGCCGCCGAAAAAAGAGACCATGGAACGCGTGAAAGGTATTCTTGAGCAATACGGTCACAAAGTAATGTATTGATCCTTCCGGTGGGTAACTTATCCGTTACCCACCCTATTTCGTCTTATCGCCCTCTTCTCGCCAGCAGCGGGAAAATTAAGCCCAATCCGACCAGCACAAACGGTGTTGCTATATTCAGCGCCAGCTGGAATGTCCACTCAGGCGTAAACGCTTCCATTTTTGGGAAAATGCCGGTAATACAGGCAAACGCAGTAAAGACAAAACACCATACCCCGACGGTTAACGCCAACGTCTTGTTACGGATAAAAACATATTCTGGCTTATATTTCTGCGCCAGACGAATGACCGCAATAAACGCCACAAACACCCATAAATAACGCAATGGCATAACAACTGAGTTAAGATTCAGCAACCATTTATACAGATTGTTCATGTCACCAATTCCCAGCGTCGGCAACATAATCAGAATCGCCACTAACACCAGCGTCAGTATATAGCCGTTCACCGGCGTACCCGATGCATTCGTACGGCACAAACGGGCAGGAATATACTTGTTATCTGCATCACCCAGTAAAACTTTAAGTGGCGCATCAATTGAAAATACTAAAGCGGCAATCTGTCCCAGCGTGTTGGCTATCGCGTAAATAACCATCAGCGAGTTGCCCATACCATAATATTCGCCAAGTTTCTGAAACGCGTAATACTGACCATTGGTCATTAAATCATCAGGAATATGCTGGGAATCAAACATCATTCCCATTGCCAGCGATCCAAGGATTGCGCACACCGCCACCATGACAGCCAGGACAAGCATTCCTTTCGGGAACTCCCTGCCCGGGTTACGTGTCTGGTTGACATAAGGCGAAATTTTCTCGGCACCACCGACCGCAAATACCAGCATTGAGATCGTCGTAATATAAGTGAAATCAATGTGTGGAATGAACGATTCCCAGGTGATATTTGTCGTGGCCATCTGAACATCGGTGATTGCCGGCGCGGTTACCGCCATCACAACATACAAAATAGACATCACGAACATCGCGATACCCGCAACGGAACCGACGATTTTCAGCGACTTCATGCCACGGGATGCTATCCACATAAAAAAGATGAACAGTACCAGCGTCAGTCCCTGTAACGCCACTACGGTGTATTCCTTAATTAAAGACCCATCTCCCTTCAGTGCCCATCCGAGCGCAATCAGAATAGCCTGCGGCTTCTGTGCCAGATAAGGGATATGCACAACCCAATAAGTCCATGCGGCAAGATAAGCCAGCCCGGGACCCATGGTGTGTTTAATCCAGGTACTGACACCACCTTTGCCATCTTTAAACGTTGAACCCAGTTGTCCGACGATCAGCGCGTAGGGAATAAAATAGAGCGCAAAAATAAAGATCCACGAGGAGACAACGACCAATCCCTGATTAGCATAGTTGTTAACAACGTTGCCAAATCCCCAAACTGTAATAAACGACATCAATGCGATGTTGTACCATCGCAATTGTTTTTCCTGCACACCCGCCATGACGCGATCCTTCGTGGAAACTATTTTGATTATGAATAAAATGAGGCGAAGGATTATGCGCGGTAAAATGAGGGAGCGGAAATAGCAGAGTGCAAAACTATAACCTTCTGCACAGTTTATTTTTCAGGAAAGGCGGTGGATTATCAGAGGCAATAGATTCTCATAAAACGTCCAGTGACGTATACACGGGAACCTGTTGCCTTCGATGATTAGAACTCAGATATGCGCCACGGAATTCGGGGTGCGCCCAGTTTTACGCAACAACATCAGCAAATAAATAAACGATACGCTGGCAATCATGATAAATAACAGGCTATCCGAGTAATTCTGCATCAGCATCGCTGTAAATGACGGCCCCAGCAAACTGCCCACGGTATAACTTAATAGCAATGCCTGATTCATGGCGACCAGTTGATGATGTTCCACTTTTTCACAGGCCCAGGCCATCGCCACCGGATAGAGGGTAAAACCCGCCGCGCCCAGCATGAACAGCGCTGGTGCCATTGCCGCCTGATTCAGCATCGCAATACTGCCGAGGATCACTACAAATACCTGAACACGGAGTACTAGCAGGCGACCCAACTTGTCCGCCAGCCGCCCGATCGGCCATTGCCCCAGAATACCGGCACTGACCAGAACCGCCATCCAGAAACCAATACTGGCATTACTGACGCCCTGATGGTTGAGGTAAAGCGGCATCAAGCCATACAAAGAACCCAGCACAATGCCCGAGATAATGCAGCCATTCACGCCCAATCGGGCTTGTCGAAGTTTTAGCATTGATACAATCGGGGTCGGGTTATGATCGTCTGGTTGCTGATTCACGATCCGCGTAAACAGCAAAGGTAAAATGCCCGCCAAAACGATCCCCGTGACCCACGGCAAAACGTTCATTAGCTCAGTCGAGACTTTACTGACCAACAGCTGCCCTAAAAACGTCCCCACGTAATAGACCATCATATAAGCGGCAAGTAAGCGTCCACGATTGCGCGAAGTCCCGCTGCACATCAACGCGCTTTCCACCACCACCCAAATCATGGCGCAGCCGACGCCCGCGATAAAACGCCAGCTCATCCAGCTCCAGAAACCGACCATGACGCCTAACCCGACGCAGCCTGCGGCGAAAATGAGCGATGCGATGTAGTAGCTGCGGTTAAAGCCAAGGTGTTTAATTAAATACCCGGTTAACAACGTCCCCACCAGGTTTCCGGTGAAATAAGACGAGCTAACAATCCCCACCTGCCAGGTTGGCAGATTTTCATGGGCGAGCCAAAGCGGAACGAGCGTGTTTAAAACGGCGATCGCTAAAGTCAGCAGAAGCAGCCCGCACAGCAACAGCATGACGGGTCGGGTGTAGGTGGACATGAATAAAAACCGTGAGGAAGTTCAAATTTCATGCGCATCATGCCACTGCCAAAAACATTGTCAATCGGCGTAATTAGAGCGCTGAGGTGCTTTCGGGACTATCGATTTGTATTACTGATTCTTAACGTGAATGGATAAAAAAGAGAAAAGGACATCTGTTTGTTTTAATTGATCTAAAACAAAAATGTCCCGCTGCGTTCAGTTGAAAAATTTCATGGATGAACCGCATTTTTTATTCACCGGATGGCGCGGGAATACCCCCTCACCATCCGGTATTTTCATCTTAACTGGCAACCGCCATGCCAACGGTCATGTGCAGACCGTAGAACACACCGCGACCAATCAGTTCGCCCACCAGCAGCAGAATAAAGGCAACAGAAAGTAGCGGTATCGCAGGCTGGTAGCCTTTCACTTGCGGCACAATCCAGAAGCACAGTGCTAAAGCCAGTGCCACAATACGCCATGCCATCAACGAACCATAGTCTGGTACCAGCGCAGACGCCTGTTGAATCGAACTGTGGATAGTAGCCAGTTCAGCTCCCTGCATGACAGACATGATACCGCTTACGACCAGCGCAAGAACGGAGATCGCAGGCAGCAGACGCATTGCCCACCCGTCAATCCCTGCCACGCGCAGGAGCAAATAACCGAGCAACGGCCCGCCCATAAACAGCGTCAGGAAGAAACCGATCGGGGTCCAAACACTGTACCAGGTTGGTACGGTATCAATGGTGTTATACACACGCACCATCATCCAGACGAAAAGCACGCCCAGAACCATGGTGGCGCACAACCACAGATTACGCAGCGCTGGCGACATTTTTTTCATCATCGCCAATAACCAGCCAATCCCCCCCACGGCAAAAAAGATCGAGCCGCTGGCGATTTCATTACTCAGCGAAGAAGCGCCTACGCGGTTAAGCGAGTTAAAGGCACGCATCGGCGAGCCCAGGTGCAACATCGAGGCAATAAAACCGATACCCATCAGCACCCACAGCCCAAACATGCAGGCAATCACACGCTGTTGTGATTCAGCGCGTAACTCCCCTTTCATCAACGCAAGCGCCAGGACAATAAAACCACCTACCACACACTGTCCGAAAACAGTGAAGATCATCAGCGGCCACTCATGCCATCCACTTCCCATCTTACACCTCCTTCGGATTGGCCAGATAACCCGTGGTATCCCCGGTAGGGCGGCTATTGGCATTAGGTTTAATAACGATGCTTGGCTTGGTGAAGTGCGCACCTGGCAGTGGCGCAACGGCAGCCAGATTCCCGTGCTTTTTGCGCAGCTCGTCAATCGGACCAAAATCCAGTGCACGTAACGGGCAAGACTCGACACAGATCGGTTTTTTACCTTCGGCAACGCGGTCATGACAGCCATCACACTTGGTCATATGCCCTTTCGCAGCATTGTACTGCGGCGCACCGTAAGGACAGGCCATGTGGCAATAGCGACAACCAATGCACACATCCTCATCGACAACGACAAAACCATCTTCACGCTTGTGCATCGCACCGCTTGGACAAACCTTGGTACAGGCCGGATCTTCGCAATGGTTACATGCAATGGAGAGGTAATAGGCAAAAACGTTCTGATGCCAGACACCATTGTCTTCTTGCCAGTCGCCGCCAGCGTATTCGTAGATACGACGGAAACTGACGTCAGGGGTTAAATTTTTGTAGTCTTTGCAGGCCAGTTCGCAGGTTTTGCAACCGGTGCAACGGCTGGAATCAATAAAAAATCCATACTGGGTTGTCATCGGTTACTCCTTACACCTTTTCAACCTGAACAAGGTTTGTATGTGACGGGTTCCCCTTGGCGAGAGGAGAAGGACGCTGGGTCGTCAGCACGTTAATACAGCCGCCCTGATCCACACGCTTCACATCCGGGTCATACCACGCACCTTCACCGAGTGCCACGACACCTGGCATCATACGCGGCGTGACTTTCGCCTCGATATGCACCTCTCCGCGGTCGTTAAAAATGCGGACCTTGTCGCCGTTGTTAATCCCACGCCTTTGCGCATCCATCGGGTTGATCCACATCTCCTGACGGCAGGACGCTTTCAGGACATCGACGTTGCCATAGGTTGAGTGAACACGAGACTTATAGTGGAATCCCGTCAATTGCAGAGGGAATTTCTCTACCAGCGGATCGTTTAAGCTTTCAAAGCCCGGGGTATAAATCGGTAAGGGATCGATCACATCGTCTTCAGGAAGTTCCCAGGTCGCAGCGATCTCTGCCAGTGCCTGAGAATAAATTTCGATCTTACCCGACGGCGTGGTGAGCGGATTGGCTTTCGGATCCTCACGGAACGCTTTGTACGCCACGTGATGCCCTTCCGGGTCACGTTGTTTAAAGATCCCTTGCTGACGGAAGACTTCAAACGTCGGCAGTTCAGGTATCGCTTTACGTGACTGTTCGTACAAATGACGCATCCACTCTTCCTGGGTACGTCCTTCGGTAAACTGCTGCTCTACGCCAAGGCGTTTCGCCAGTTCACTGGTCATTTGATAGATAGTCTTGCATTCAAAACGCGGTTTAATGGCTTGATCGGTGAAAATCACATAGGACATATTCCCGCAGGATGCATCCAACGCAAAGTCCATCTGTTCAGAAGCCGTGCAATCCGGTAGCAGGATATCGGCATATTTCGCCGAAGAGGTCATATGACAGTCGATGACAACGATCATTTCGCACTTCTTATCATCCTGCAGGATTTCGTGAGTGCGGTTGATATCAGAGTGCTGGTTAATGATGCAGTTACCGGCATAGTTCCAGATCATTTTAATCGGAACATCGAGCTTATCTTTTCCACGAACGCCATCACGTAGCGCCGTCATTTCCGGGCCACGCTCAATCGCATCTGTCCACATAAACATCGAAATGCTGGTTTCAACAGGGTTTTCCAGCGTAGGCATACGTTCAAACGGCAAATCGTAAGATCCCTCGCGCGCGCCGCTGTTACCGCCATTTATACCCACGTTACCGGTCAGAATAGCCAGCATAGAAATGGCACGAGTGGCAATTTCACCGTTAGCGTGACGCTGTGGTCCCCAGCCCTGGCTGATGTAAGCCGGTTTGGCACTGCCAATTTCACGCGCCAGTTTAACAATGCGCTCTGCCGGAATACCGGTTATCTGCGCCGCCCATTCCGGGGTCTTCGCGATACCATCTTTACCCTGACCCAGAATGTAAGCTTTATAGTGACCATTCTTCGGTGCGCCTGCCGGTAGGGTTTTCTCGTCATACCCCACGCAGTATTTATCGAGGAATGGCTGATCAACCATATTCTCTGTGATCAACACATACGCCAGACCATTGACGAGCGCCGCATCCGTCCCCGGGCGAATCGGGATCCATTCATCTTCACGCCCCGCGCCCGTATCCGTATAACGAGGATCGATAATGATCATACGGGCATTTGACTTCTGTCGAGCCTGCTCCAGGTAATAGGTTACCCCACCACCGCTCATGCGGGTTTCACCGGGGTTATTACCAAACAGAACAACCAACTTGCTGTTTTCAATATCAGACGGGCTGTTACCATCAGCCCAACCACCGTAGGTATAATTCAGACCGGCCGCAATTTGCGCAGAAGAGTAATCACCGTAGTGATTCAGGTAGCCGCCACAGCAGTTCATCAGACGAGCAACCAGCGTTTTTCCCGGTGGCCATGAGCGCGTCATCGTGCCGCCCAACGTACCGGTACCGTAGTTGAGGTAGATCGACTCGTTACCGTAGTCTTTAATCAGACGCTGCATATTGCTGGCGATGATGTCGTAGGCTTCATCCCAGCTGATACGCTCAAATTTACCCTCACCGCGCTTACCAACCCGCTTCATCGGATATTTCAGACGGTCGGGATTATAGACACGACGACGCATGGAGCGACCACGCAGACAAGCGCGAACCTGGTGCAAACCGTCGTAATTGTCATCGCCAGTATTATCGGTTTCCACATACTTTATTTCACCGTCCACCACATGCATTCGCAAAGGACAGCGGCTACCACAGTTCACCGTACACGCGCTCCAGATCACTTTCTCATTAATCTGTGCGGGATTGATGGCTTCTGCGGCATTTGCAATACGGGTAAATGGCAGGGTAAACGCGCTACTGGCCATCGCCAGTCCGCCTATCGCCGTCGTTTTGACTAAACCGCGACGACTCACCTCAGCTGCCAGGACGGCATCGGGGATCTTAGTTTTCATAGTGGCTCACTCTGCTGCTCACAATAAACAAAAAGAAAAACTCGTTGTATAGATATTTATATATCGATACTGTCGTTATAAAGATTGGTATATAGTGAATTTGCGGAAAGACAGAGATAAATACTGTCCTTCATTCGAAGGTAGTATTACCACTAACGAGGTAAGGGTTATTGTCCGGTATCAATCAGGCACAAAAAAAGCGCCCGCAGGCGCTTTTTTAACAGGAAAAGATGACTTAACCGATGTATTCCAGACCATTCATGTACGGACGTAATACTTCCGGTACCTGAATGCGGCCATCAGCCTGCTGGTAGTTTTCCATTACAGCAACCAGCGTACGACCTACCGCCAGACCAGAACCGTTCAGTGTATGCACCAGACGGGTCTTTTTGTCGGATTTGCTGCGGCAACGCGCCTGCATACGACGAGCCTGGAAATCCCACACGTTAGAGCAGGAAGAGATTTCGCGATAGGTATTCTGCGCCGGGATCCAGACTTCCAGATCGTAGGTTTTGCATGCGCCGAAGCCCATGTCACCTGTGCACAGAATGATCTTACGATACGGCAGACCCAGCAGCTGAAGCACTTTTTCAGCATGACCGGTCATCTCTTCCAGTGCGTCCATGGAATCTTCAGGACGTACAATCTGCACCATCTCAACTTTGTCGAACTGGTGCATACGGATCAGACCACGGGTATCACGACCGTAAGAGCCAGCTTCAGAACGGAAACATGGCGTATGCGCAGTCATTTTGATTGGCAGCGCGTCTTCGTCGATGATTTCATCGCGAACCAGGTTGGTCAGCGGAACTTCGGCCGTTGGGATCAGCGCATAATTGCTGCTGTCGGCTTCTTCATCCAGCGGGCGCGTATGGAACAAATCACCGGCAAACTTCGGCAACTGACCCGTACCGTAGAGCGTGTCATGGTTAACCAGATACGGAACGTAGTTTTCGCTGTAACCGTGCTGTTCAGTATGCAGATCCAGCATGAATTGAGACAGCGCACGATGCATACGCGCAATCTGCCCTTTCATGACGACGAAACGGGATCCGGTCAGCTTAACAGCCGCAGCAAAATCGAGCCCGGTATGCATTTCACCCAGGGTAACGTGATCGCGTACTTCAAAATCAAACTCACGTGGGGTACCCCAACGGCTGACTTCGATGTTGTCATTTTCATCTTTACCCACCGGCACTTCGTCCGCTGGCAGGTTAGGAATGGTCAGCGCAATATCACGAATCTCAGCCTGCAGGGCATCAAGTTCAGCTTTCGCGGCATCCAGCTCTTCGCCCAGTTTGTTCACTTCCAGACGTAAAGACTCGATATCTTCCCCGCGCGCTTTTGCCTGGCCGATGGATTTCGATCGAGAGTTACGCTCTGCCTGCAGGTTTTCTGTTTGTACCTGCAGAACTTTACGACGCTCTTCAAGAGCGCGCAGCTTATCTACATCCAGCTTAAAGCCCCGGCTTGCCAGTTTTTCTGCGACTGCGTCTGGCTCATTACGCAGCAGATTGGGATCGAGCATGCTTATCCTGTGCTTATCGAATTAAAATAGGAGGTAGTGACCACAGCCTGCGGTCACAGGGATACATCGACAACATTACCGCAACGATAACACTAACGGTAGCGTTTTATAGGGCTATTTTGATCCTGTCCGGCAAGCCAGGCGAGCTTTTCGCCAATCTTACCCTCAAGACCTCTGTTTGTAGGGTGATAATAGCGCGTTTGTGCCATTTCCTGTGGGAAGTATTCCTCCCCGGCAGCATAGGCATTCGGCTCATCGTGGGCATAGCGATATTCCTGACCGTAACCCATCTCTTTCATCAGTTTGGTCGGCGCATTGCGCAGATGTACCGGCACATCGTAATCCGGGCGTTCGCGGGCATCCGCCAGTGCAGCTTTAAAGGCGGTGTAAACCGCATTACTTTTCGGCGCGCAAGCCAGATAAACAATCGCCTGCGCAATGGCCCGCTCACCTTCAGCTGGCCCAACGCGAGTGAAACAATCCCATGCCGAAATCGCTACCTGCATTGCACGGGGATCGGCGTTGCCTACATCTTCAGACGCAATTGCCAGACAGCGGCGTGCAACATACAACGGATCGCCCCCCGCAGTAATGATGCGGGCATACCAGTAAAGCGCCGCATCCGGCGCACTGCCGCGTACCGACTTGTGCAATGCGGAGATAAGATCATAAAAACGATCGCCTTTATTATCGAAGCGCGCACTACGCTCGCCGGCAATCTCCGTCAGCAACGCGGGCTGTAAAACGCGTTTTCCACTGCCGTCCACTTCGGCCATATCGGCCATCATTTCCAGCGTATTTAACGCCCGCCGCGCATCACCATTCACCAGCTCAGCAATCGCCCGACGGGTTTCATTCGGCAGAACAATATCCTGGCCGCCGTAACCACGGGCTTTATCTTCCATCGCCTGATCCAGCACCTGCTCGATATCGTCAGTGGTTAGCGATTTCAGTAAATAGACACGCGCACGTGACAATAATGCTGAGTTGAGTTCAAAAGAGGGATTTTCTGTGGTGGCGCCAATAAATGTAATCGTGCCATCTTCAATATGCGGAAGAAACGCATCCTGCTGGCTTTTATTAAACCGGTGAACTTCGTCCACAAACAAGATAGTACGCCGACCCGCGTTGCGGTTCTGACGTGCGCGCTCTATGGCTTCACGAATTTCTTTCACGCCTGAAGTGACCGCCGAAATGCGTTCAACATCGGCGTTCGCATAACGCGCAATCACTTCAGCCAGCGTCGTTTTGCCCGTTCCCGGCGGCCCCCATAAAATCATGGAGTGCAGGTGTCCGGCCTCAATGGCGCGCGGCAAGGGTTTCCCTGCAGCCAGCAAATGCTGCTGGCCGATATACTGCGCTAAATTTTCTGGCCGCATTCGCGCGGCCAGGGGCTGAAAGGTGTTATCAGAAAAATCGAGCGACAGATTGCCCACTCACACGCCTCTACTTACGTTGATCGTCCACCGTTACACCTTGTGGCGGGGTAAAGGTGAATTTCGAAGGTTCAATTGCACCATTCTGCTGAGATTTCAGCTGATAGCTGCTGCGCTGGTCATCTTGCTCAACAGCGCTGAACTGATGGATAGTCCCATCACGTCCGACATTAATGGTGAACTGCTTCAGATTACCGCTGCTGGTTTTCGGGGTCAGCACAAAATCATCACCGTTTTGTTTGATGTTGTATTGCTGCCAGTCGCTGGACTGGTTACGCGCAATCAGCATAAACGGTGTATTTCCCGTAGCATCTTTCAGCCAGGTTGCAGTCGCCTGCTCGACAAACGGGTTAAAGAACCACAGCGTTTTGCCGTCGGAAACCAGAATGCTCTCGTCAGGCTGCGTCATATGCCAGTTAAACAGATTTGGACGTTTAACCCATAAATCACCCTGACCTTCCTGCACTGCCGCGCCGCTGCCATCCGTCACCTTTTGGGTAAAGCTGGCGTGGAAGCTGCTGACTTTATCCAGACGGCTTTTCAGGTCGCTGGCGGCGTCAGCCCAAACGCTACTCACCACAAAGCTCGACAGTAATGCACAGGTGATTGCGATTCTTTTCATCGTTATTCCTCAAAATACGTCACTCCCGACGGGGAGATCCCTCTGCTATCCATTCCAGGCCAAAAATCAGCATGAGGAAAGTAGAAAATACTGAATTACTTAACTTTGCAATCAATCAAAGGGCGGCGGAGCCAGCACTTCACGATTACCATTATGCCCCTGCTCACTGACAATACCCTGCGCTTCCATTTGTTCAATGATGCGTGCTGCACGGTTGTAACCAATACGGAACTGACGCTGGACGCCGGAGATTGAGGCTTTACGTTTTTCTGTGACGAACTTGACGGCCTGGTCGAACAAGGGATCCAGCTCTTCCCCACCATCAAAGCCACCACAACCGCCTTCACTTTCGCTGTCGGAGGTGATGCCATCAACATATTGTGGACGCCCACGCGCTTTCCAGTCCTGAACAACCGCATGTACTTCCTGGTCACGCACAAACGCGCCATGTACACGCACCGGCATGGTGGAGTTTGGTCCCGAATAAAGCATATCCCCCATGCCCAGCAACGACTCTGCGCCACTCTGATCGAGTATGGTGCGTGAATCAATCTTACTGGATACAGTAAAGGCGATACGGGTCGGAATATTGGCTTTAATCAACCCGGTAATCACGTCAACCGATGGACGCTGGGTTGCCAGCACCAGATGAATCCCTGCCGCACGCGCTTTTTGCGCCAGACGCGCGATCAGTTCTTCAACTTTTTTACCGACGGTCATCATCAGGTCAGCGAACTCATCCACCAGCACGACGATATACGGCAGTTTTTCCAGAACGGGATGCTGGACATCCATACTATCGCCAGGTTTCCAGTACGGGTCAGGAATCGGACGCCCCATACGGGCTGCTTCAGCGATTTTTTCGTTATAACCCGCGAGGTTACGCACACCCAGCGCCGACATCAGCTTATAGCGACGTTCCATTTCATTGACGCTCCAGCGCAAGGCATTGGCCGCATCTTTCATGTCCGTAACGACTTCAGTCAGCAGATGCGGGATCCCTTCATAAACGGAAAGTTCCAGCATTTTCGGGTCAATCATGATGAAACGAACGTCTTCCGGTTGCGCCTTGTACAGCATACTGAGGATCATGGCGTTAACCCCAACGGACTTACCGGAACCCGTGGTCCCCGCAACCAGCAGGTGAGGCATCTTAGCCAGATCGGCAACAACCGGTTCGCCCGCGATATCTTTCCCCAGTACAACGGTCAGCGGAGAAGGGTTTTCGCGGAATTTCGCGTTATCCAGCACTTCGCGTAAATACACGGTCTGACGTTTTTTGTTCGGCAGTTCCAGGCCTACATACGGTTTACCCGGAATCACTTCCACCACACGCACCGCAACGGTTGACAGCGAACGCGCCAGGTCACGTGAAAGGTTAGAAATACGCGCGGCTTTCACGCCCGGCGCCAGGTTCAGTTCGAAACGGGTAATCACCGGACCTGGCGAATAGTTCACCACATCCGCTTTAATCCGGAAATCCGCCAGTCGCGCTTCCACCAAACGAGCCATTTGCTCCAGCGCAAAAGTATCCACGGGTTCAACTTCACTCGGCGGCGGCGTCAGCAGATCCAGCGATGGCAACGGCGTAGTTGGGCGCTGCACAGGGCGGCTATCACCATTACGCATCAATAACGGATGGATCAAGCTGTCCTGCGGCTGCGGTGCGACAGGCTGTGACGGCTGCTGATAATGCTGCTGCGGTGCGACAGGCTGTGGCGGCTGCTGATAATGCTGCTGCGGTGCGACAGGCTGTGGCGGCTGCTGATAGTGCTGCTGCGGTGCAACAGGCTGTGGCGGTTGCTGATAGTGCTGCTGCGGCGCGACAGGCTGCGACGGCTGCTGATATTGCGGCGCAGGCGTCGCCTCAGGCATCACGCCTGGCGTGAACAGCGGCTCATGCGGGCCGTCATCCACCAGCGCTTTCATCGGCGAAAATGCAAAGTCATCAAGCGAGAATGGATTGGCCCCTGCGGGCTGCTCACCGGAATAACGCTGCTGCTGAGAAGAGGCAAACTGACGAGCCAGTTCCGCTTCTGCCGCGGAATCTTCGTCTTCATCCTGATTCGTATCGTCCTGATACTCTTCTCCATAACGATGCTGCTGTGACTGCGCAAACTGACGCGCCAGCTCATCCTGCTGCATGGCATCAATTTCGTCGTCAGTATATTGCGCATCTGTATCAAGCTGCTCTTCACGCGCCTTCTCTTCAGCCATCCGTTGCGACGGTAATTTTATACCGTACGATGCCAGCTCACGACGCGTCGGAACACGCACACGATTCGGACGCGGCAGTTGCGGACCAATCCCCTCTTTCACCTGTGGGCGCGGCGCACCGCTGCCCGCAAGGCTAAACACCGGCGCTGCAGCAGCGCTTGCCGCTGCCCCGGCCCCCAGCGCTGCGGTTTTCACACCTGCAGCCAACGGTGCGACGGCAGCGACCGATTCAATCGGTGGTATGGCGGCTGGAGTCGGCATTGATGGCATGGAAGGTTTCACCCGCTCCGGCTCTTTTACAGGCTCAGGAATAGGCTGATACCAGGCCGCAAGCTGTTCACGTTCACGCGCGCGTTTTTCTTCCACTTCTTCAAAATAATAAAGTGGCGGGCGAGCGGGTTTAGTCTCTTCAACGACAGGTTCTGGCTCCACAACAGGCGGTTGCTCAACAACGGGTTGTTGGTGAACGACAGGCTGCTGCTGAACCACTTCCGGTTGATAGACAGGTTGCGTCTGGAGAGGCGCGTTTTGCTGATAAACAGGTTCGGGTTGCCAGGTTTGTTCCGCCACAGGGGTTTCTTGCGTCTGCCATGGCATTTGCGATTGCGGCATCACCGGTTGTTCAGCAACTGGCGGCACAGCGTACTGTGGCTGAGGCTCAACCGGTGCAGGCTGTTGCCACGCTTCATAAGGTTGCACCGCCGGATGGGCGTACTGGGTTGGCTGCGGATAACCTTCTGGCGCAGGTACGACAGCGGGTTCCGCCGTTTGTGGTCCAGTCACGGGTTGCCATGCTGCAGCAGGAGAAGGTTGCACAGGCATAGCGTCGGGTACTGACGGCGTCTGCATCAGCGGATCAACAGGCGCGCTCCAGGCTTGTGCTGCCACTGTTGCCGCAGCAGCGGCTGCCACAGGTTCAGTGACAGAATGACCATTTAACAGCGGGTCGAATTCATCATATTCCGGCACTGTCGCACGATTGCCTGAAAACAGGACATCGTTCGGATCGGCGGCAACGCCACGGGCGCTGTATTGAATGTCATCTTCATCATCCATGCGTTTGCCAGAGAACAGCGCCGCATCGGTATGACGCCCAAGCGGATTAGTAAATTTCTCAGCCAGACGTTTACGACGCGCTAATGCGCCACGGAGAATACGTGCCCGACGCGACTCATGCTGTTTAACGTTACCTGCATCGGCAGACTCTTCGTCGTCTTCATACTCATCATCATCGACCCAGGTGTCGTCACGGCGAGTACGGTTGCTGGCAAACGTCAGGATATTGAGTAACCAACCACCCAGTTTTTCCGCGATGCTCACCCACGACCAGCCGGTAAACAGCGTCAGCCCTGCGGCCCAGATGCACAGGAGCGTGAGCGTTCCACCACTGCTGTGCAGCAGAGGTTGCAGCGTTGTACTGAGCAGACTGCCAATCACGCCGCCAGAAGCGAAATACCAGATGTCATCGGCATTGATCGCCGCCAGACCACATGACGTTAAAATAAGCGCCAGTACGCCAATAATGCGTAGCGATACGGCAAAATAATCGACATATTCGTCGCTGGCCTGGTGTCGCCAGGCAAACCAACAGCCGCCGACAATAATGACGGGAATGGTGTAGGCCATGACGCCAAAAATAAAGAACAGCGTATCAGCCAGCCATGCGCCAGGGATTCCCCCCAGATTATGGATAGGCTCGTGCCATGCGGTTTGTGACCAACTGGGATCCGAAGGGTTAAAGCTGAGTAAGGCAGCCATCAACCAGACGGCAAAAAGGGCAATAAGGATCAGTAGCGCTTCCAGAAGGCGGCGCCCGCTGCTTAACTTCGTCAATGTGACGTCTTTGTCTTCAGTGTATTCCTGGCTCAAAAACGGCTCTCCAGGTTTCAGGCTTTTCCTGCCCGATGCTAAAACGGACAACAGCACCGGGTCGCCCCGGCACTGTTGCTGTATGGATTAACAGGAGTGTAATCAAACTGCGTCGATTTTGCACCTGTTCCGTGTTAGCGCGTCTTAATTACCAGACGATTGCTCTGTTTGACTTCTTCCATTACCACGTAAGTACGTGTGTCATTCACGCCAGGCAGACGCAGCAGGGTTTCCCCTAATAGCTTACGGTACGCTGACATATCCGGTACGCGCGTTTTCAGCAGATAGTCGAAATCACCGGAAACCAAATGACACTCTTGAATTTCTTCAAGTTTTTGTACTGCGGAGTTAAATTGCTCAAACACATCCGGTGCGCCACGATTCAGAGTAATCTCAACAAAAACCAGAAGTGATGCATCCAGATAATGCGGGTTCAACAGCGCTGTATAGCCCTGAATAAAACCCTGTCTTTCCAACCGACGCACACGCTCAAGGCAAGGCGTTGGTGAAAGTCCCACACGTTTAGAAAGCTCGACGTTAGAAATACGCCCATCCTTTTGCAGCTCATTAAGAATGTTACGATCGATACGGTCGAGATCTTTGCCAGGGCGCTTCTTACTATCTACCATTATTATTGTCTCTCTGTATTCCTTCCCTACTCCTGCCTGACTCTATTAACATCAATGTTCAGAGTCGCTACCCATCATAATTAACCCGAAACCCAGGTGGATTTACGGTGCGCAATGCCTGGGTTTACGGTGAGAAGACCGTTGCCTGTCGGCGGCTATCGACATCACGAATGGCATCTGTCCACACCATGCGTAGATTTCACTAACCCGGTAAACATGGTATCTACATGCATGATTATGCAGCATACACATGACACAGTTTTTTTCTTCCTTGAATGTTTTCGCAAAACAGCAGGGGATTGTCAAAGCAAAACATCGATTTTTAGTACAACATGCCAGTTATTCATTGGGAGTGATGGAAAATCGTCATTTTATCACCTTATAAGTGACCCATTTTAAGTAGAAATCGTTATCGCAGCGTCGCCAATTTTCGCGCTCATCGGTTTCCGCTATTACACAGATTGTTAACAAAATCGTCATACTCTTTTTTTACGTCGGCAAATTCCCTACAATCCTGCTCATTGCCTGCCAACAACTATGGGGATCTCATGGGCACGACCAAACACAGTAAACTTCTTATTCTGGGCTCAGGTCCTGCGGGATATACCGCCGCGGTCTACGCTGCGCGTGCGAACCTGCAACCGGTACTGATTACTGGTATGGAAAAAGGGGGTCAGCTGACGACCACGACCGAAGTAGAGAACTGGCCTGGCGATCCGCACGATCTCACCGGTCCTTCGCTGATGGAGCGTATGCACGAGCATGCGACGAAATTTGAAACGGAGATCATTTTTGATCACATCAGCAAAGTTGATCTGCAAAACCGTCCGTTCCGTTTGACCGGCGACAGTGGTGAATACACCTGTGATGCGCTGATTATTGCGACTGGCGCTTCAGCACGTTACCTTGGTCTGCCTTCGGAAGAAGCATTTAAAGGCCGTGGCGTTTCCGCCTGTGCAACCTGTGACGGCTTCTTCTACCGCAACCAAAAAGTTGCGGTTATCGGCGGCGGCAATACCGCAGTCGAGGAAGCATTGTACCTGGCGAATATTGCCTCTGAGGTGCATTTAATCCACCGTCGCGACAGTTTCCGGGCAGAGAAAATCCTTATCAAACGTCTGATGGATAAAGTCGAAAACGGCAACATCGTGTTGCACACCCACCGCACGCTGGAAGAAGTGACTGGCGATCAAATGGGTGTAACCGGACTGCGTCTTCGTGATACCCAAAACGCGGATAACATTGAGTCTCTCGAGGTCGCAGGGTTATTCGTCGCGATCGGCCACAGCCCGAACACGGCCATTTTTGACGGTCAGCTTGAACTGGAAAACGGCTATATCAAAGTCCAGTCCGGCATTCACGGTAATGCAACGCAAACCAGTGTCCCTGGCGTGTTCGCAGCCGGTGACGTGATGGACCACATTTACCGCCAGGCGATCACCTCTGCCGGTACAGGTTGTATGGCAGCGCTTGATGCGGAGCGTTACCTCGACGGTCTGGCTGACGCCTGCAAATAGTTTTACAAATCAGTAACAAAAGTAAAAAAGGCGACTATAAGTCGCCTTTATTTTTGCCCCGTTGTAACATTGTCCTGCCCAAAAATTCCAATAACTCACCTGCTAAGCGTGCAATGAATAAAACCCGTCAAAAAGAGCTTACCCGCTGGTTAAAACAGCAAAGTGTCATTTCTCAACGCTGGCTGAATATTTCACGCCTGTTGGGGTTCGTCAGCGGCCTGTTAATTGTCGCGCAGGCCTGGCTCATGGCTCGCATTCTGCAGCATATGATCATGGAAAACATTCCACGTGAGGCCCTGCTTTTCCCGTTTATCGTGCTGGTCTTGATTTTTATTCTGCGGGCCTGGGTTGTCTGGTTACGTGAACGGATAGGGTTTCACGCAGGGCAACACATTCGCTTTGAGATTCGTCGTCAGGTTCTGGACCGACTGCAACAGGCTGGCCCTGCATGGATTCAGGGTAAACCTGCCGGAAGCTGGGCTACGCTGGTACTGGAACAGATTGATGATATGCATGATTACTATGCACGTTATCTGCCGCAAATGGCGCTTGCCGTGTGCGTTCCCTTATTGATTGTGGCGGCGATTTTCCCATCAAACTGGGTCGCTGCGCTTATCCTGCTTGGCACCGCACCGCTGATCCCTTTGTTTATGGCGATGGTCGGTATGGGGGCTGCAGATGCTAACCGCCGTAATTTTCAGGCGCTTGCCCGACTCAGTGGTCATTTTCTCGATCGTTTGCGCGGAATGGAAACGCTGAGAATATTTGGGCGCGGTGAAGCGGAAACAGAAAGCATCCGCGCGGCATCACAAGATTTTCGCCAGCGCACAATGGAAGTACTGCGCCTTGCGTTCCTTTCCTCTGGCGTACTGGAGTTTTTCACGTCGCTGTCCATTGCTCTGGTGGCCGTTTATTTCGGTTTTTCTTACCTTGGCGAACTCAACTTCGGCCACTATGGCACTGGCGTTACGCTGGCTGCGGGCTTCCTGGCGCTCATTCTCGCACCTGAGTTTTTCCAGCCTCTGCGCGACCTGGGTACGTTTTATCATGCTAAAGCGCAAGCGATAGGCGCAGCGGACAGTCTGAAAACGTTCATGGAAAAACCGCTGGCTCACCCTGAGCGGGGCGACATTGAACTGGCGGTAAAAGAGTCAGTCTCGATTGAAGCAGAAGATCTGATCATCACCTCGCCGGAAGGGAAAGTGCTTGCAGGCCCCCTCAACTTTTCGCTGCCAGCCGGCCAGCGGGCGGTGTTGGTTGGCCGTAGTGGCTCCGGTAAGAGTTCGCTTCTGAATGTGCTGTCCGGTTTTCTCTCCTATCAGGGGTCATTGCGGATTAACGGTTTTGAACTTCGCGATTTGTCGCCTGATTCCTGGCGTAAACAGCTCTCATGGGTAGGCCAAAACCCACAACTTCCTGCCGCAACATTACGGGATAATGTGCTGCTGGCTCGCCCGGATGCCAGCGAGCAGCAGCTTCAGGCCGCACTCGATAGCGCCTGGGTCAGTGAGTTTTTACCTCTGCTACCTCAAGGTGTGGATACGCCAGTCGGCGATCAGGCGGCTCGACTTTCTGTCGGGCAAGCGCAGCGTGTCGCCGTTGCCCGCGCCCTGCTTCATCCATGCCAGTTACTGCTGCTGGATGAACCCGCGGCCAGCCTTGATGCGCACAGTGAACAGCGTGTGATGCAGGCGTTGAATGCGGCATCACGTCGCCAGACCACGCTGATGGTCACCCATCAACTCGAAGATCTTGCCGAGTGGGACACAATTTGGGTCATGCAGGACGGACAAATCGTCGAGCAAGGTACCTATGCTCAACTTAGCGCAGCCAACGGGGCTTTTGCGACGTTACTGGCTCACCGTCTGGAGGATATCTAAATGCGCGCATTGCTACCCTATCTGACGCTGTATAAACGTCACAAATGGATGTTAACGCTGGGAATCGTTCTGGCGATCGTCACATTGCTGGCAAGTATCGGTTTGTTGACGCTTTCAGGTTGGTTCCTCTCCGCCTCCGCTGTCGTCGGCGTGACCGGAATTTACAGTTTTAACTACATGCTCCCGGCCGCAGGCGTTCGCGGCGCGGCGATCACCCGAACGGCAGGCCGTTATTTCGAGCGACTGGTCAGCCACGACGCGACATTCCGCGTGCTGCAGCACCTGCGTATTTATACGTTTAGCAAACTCCTGCCGCTCTCTCCTGCGGGACTGGCTCGTTTTCAGCAAGGCGAGTTACTTAACCGTGTAGTCGCGGATGTCGATACGCTGGATCACCTCTACCTGCGAGTCATCTCGCCATTGGTAGGCGCATTTGTGGTTATCGTTGTCGTCACGCTGGGGCTGAGTGTCCTTGACCTGTATCTTGCGATGACACTCGGCGGCATTATGCTGCTCACATTATTTATTTTGCCGCCGGTGTTTTATCGTGCCGGAAAAAGCACCGGGCAAAACCTGACTCATCTACGCGGACAATACCGACAACAGCTTACCGCGTGGTTGCAGGGGCAGGCTGAATTGACCATTTTTGGCGCCAGCGAGCGTTATCGGGCACAGATGGAAGCCACCGAATTGCAGTGGCATGAAGCGCAACGTCGCCAGTCTGAATTAACGGCGTTATCCCAGGCCGTGATGCTGCTGATTGGTGCCTTTGCGGTCATCGTCATGCTCTGGATGGCCTCCGGTGGCGTGGGGGGGAATCCCCAACCAGGCGCGCTGATTGCGCTGTTTGTTTTCTGTGCGCTCGCCGCCTTCGAAGCCCTGGCTCCCGTGACCGGCGCGTTTCAGCATCTCGGCCAGGTGATCGCGTCGGCTCTGCGTATCACCGAACTCACCGAACAGCAGCCGGAAGTCACCTTCCCTGAAGCAGGGTCTACGGTTTCGGAGCAGATCACGCTCACGCTGCGTGACGTTTCTTTCCGCTATCCTGGTCAGGCGCAAAACGCGCTGGATACCCTTTCCCTACAGGCCAGGCCCGGTGAACACATTGCGATTCTGGGGCGCACTGGCTGCGGAAAGTCCACGCTTCTGCAGTTGCTGACACGCGCCTGGGACCCACAAAGCGGCGAAATTCTGATCAACGATCACCCGCTTTCAACCCTGAGTGAATCCACGCTGCGTCAAAGCATCAGCGTTGTCCCGCAACGTGTGCATCTGTTCAGCGCGACATTACGCGATAACCTGCTACTGGCAGCGCCGCACGCCAGTGATGAGGTGTTGTCCAGCATGCTCTGCCGCGTGGGTCTGGAAAAATTACTGGAAGATGATGGACTGAACGCCTGGTTAGGCGAAGGTGGTCGTCAGTTATCGGGAGGCGAGTTACGCCGTCTGGCTATCGCTCGCGCCCTGTTGCACGATGCCCCGCTGATGCTGTTGGATGAACCCACCGAAGGTCTGGATGCGACAACAGAAAGCCAAATGCTTGAATTAATTAGCGATGTGATGCGAGATAAAACCGTACTGATGGTCACGCATCGCCTGCGCGGACTGTCGCGTTTTGATCAAATAATAGTGATGGACAACGGACAAATTATTGAGCAAGGTAATCACGCAGATCTGTTAGCCAGGCAGGGTCGTTATTACCAGTTTAAGCAACGTCTGTAAGCTATTATTGAACGATCCGACTCGCGTAGTGGAGTTTCGCTGTCATGCGCCTGGTGCAACTATCTCGTCATTCTATCGCCTTCCCCTCACCGGAAGGCGCTCTACGCGAACCTAACGGTCTGTTAGCGCTTGGCGGCGATCTCAGCCCTGCCCGACTGCTAATGGCGTACCAGCGCGGGATCTTCCCGTGGTTTTCGCCAGGCGACCCGATTCTCTGGTGGTCGCCCGATCCACGCGCCATTCTGTGGCCGGAGACATTTCATGTGAGTCGTAGCATGAAGCGCTTTCATAAAAACTCACCTTACCGCGTAACGCTCAATTACGCATTTGGTCAAGTGATTGAAGGTTGTGCAAACGATCGGGAAGAAGGTACCTGGATTACCCATGATGTGGTGGATGCTTACCATCGTCTGCATGAACTGGGGCATGCGCACTCCATTGAAGTATGGCGACAAAATGAATTAGTGGGCGGTATGTACGGCGTGTCGCAAGGTACGCTTTTCTGTGGTGAATCGATGTTCAGTCGTCAGGAAAATGCTTCCAAAACCGCCCTGCTTGTTTTTTGCGCTGAATTTATCCGTCAGGGTGGAAAACTTATCGACTGCCAGGTGCTAAACAGCCACACAGCGTCGCTGGGTGCCATTGAAACACCCCGCCGGGAGTACCTTGAACACTTGAGCAGACTGCGCCAACAGCGGCTACCCAGCCATTTTTGGGTGCCCAGGACGTTATTTTCACTTCAGGAGTGAATGTTTTCGGCACATTTTTTGTCGGGGTGTTATAATTGTGCCGCAGAGTTGGTTTAGCCCATTACCCCGCCGCCGTTAAGGAACAGTTCGCGCCAGGCAACGCCTATCGTTTATCTCATCGTTCCCTTACACGTTGCGCTTTTAGTGCGGCTTTGCCGTGTGTGATTAGAGTAATGCGCCAAACCCGATTTGCTGTGTTTTAAACGCACAAATCTTTACTTATTAAAAGAACTTCGGCATTATCTTGCCGGTTCAAATTACGGTAGTGATACCCCAGAGGATTAGATGGCCAAAGAAGACAATATTGAAATGCAGGGTACCGTTCTCGATACGTTACCTAATACCATGTTCCGCGTAGAGTTAGAAAACGGTCACGTGGTTACTGCACACATCTCCGGTAAAATGCGTAAAAACTATATCCGCATCCTGACGGGCGACAAAGTGACTGTTGAACTGACCCCGTACGACCTGAGCAAAGGCCGCATTGTCTTCCGTAGTCGCTGATTGTTTTCACGCCAGACTGGCGTCCAGATAATAAAAGGTCGGTTTAACCGGCCTTTTTTGTGCGCCGTAATTATGTATTTAATCCTCGATCATTCGCGCATATTCTTCCGTCAGGAAATCCACCAATGCGCGAACCGAGGGCAACAACCCTCTACGGGACGGAAAAACAGCGTGAATGATCTCTCGCTTAGGTTCCCAGCCATCCAGTAATGCCACCAGTTCCCCCGCCGCTAATTGCTCTTTGACCATCAGTTGCGGAAGTTGAACAACGCCGACACCGGCTACCGCGGCCTCACGTAATGCCAGCATATCGGTGGTGATCATGCGGGGCGTAAAATGCACTTCCGCACGCGCGCCCTGTGGGCCAAACAACTCCCAGCGATGCAGATGTTTACCTGCCGCCAGGCTCAGCCCCGGCCATTGGGTCAACTCGGCAGGCGCGTGTAGCTCCCCCATTTTATCAATCAGCTTCGGGCTGGCATACAGCCGATGCCCCCTATCAGCCAGTACCCGCATGACCAGGTCGCTATCTTCAAAAGGACGGGGCCTGACGCGAATCGCCACGTCAAGACCTTCTCCAACCACATCCACCCGGCGGTTCGTGGCCTCAAGCTGTACCGATACATCCGGATAGCGCGCCATAAATCTGGCCAGCATAGGGCCAACATGCACATGCAGCAACGTGACCGGGCAAGTCAGTTTTACAATGCCACGCGGCTCAACCTGCAATGCGGCAATGGCATCCTGCGCGGCCTGCGCTTCCACCAGCATCGCCTTACAGTGTTCATAAAATGTCTGCCCGACCTCTGTCACGTTAAACTGTCGGGTTGTTCGCTGGATCAAGCGCACACCCAGTCTCTCCTCCAGTTGTGCAATGCGTCGGCTGAGTTTTGATTTAGGTTCATCGAGCGCTCGCCCGGCCGCCGCGAATCCCCCCTCTTCGACAACATGAACAAACCACGCAAAATCATTGAGATCCAGCTTTGTCATTTCATTGTCCTATTTATGAGACTGTGAGAGCTATTTTAGCGACTACCCAGCTCGCTGTCATGAATATAAGCTTATTCACATCAAGACAACGCCACTGAGGAGAGCAATATGAAACAAGTCACAGGCGTCTACACAGCACCGCGTCCCCACTGGGTTGGCGATGGGTTCCCGGTTCGTTCGATGTTCTCTTACCAGTCTCATGCCGAACAGTTAAGTCCGTTCCTGCTGCTGGATTACGCCGGCCCACATACCTTCACGCCGGGTAGCGAAAAACGCGGCGTCGGCGAGCATCCGCATCGTGGTTTTGAGACGGTAACCATTGTTTACAGTGGCGAAGTCGAACACCGCGACTCCACCGGGCGTGGCGGCGTTATCGGCCCAGGCGATGTGCAGTGGATGACCGCTGGCGCGGGGATCTTACACGAAGAGTTTCATTCGCCAGCATTTACCCAAAAAGGCGGCGAACTGGAAATGGTGCAACTGTGGGTGAATCTGCCAGCAAAAGACAAAATGGCCGCACCTGGTTATCAGGGCATTCGCAGCGACGTTATCCCTGATGTCGCCCTGCCCGATGAAGCCGGTAACGTTCGTGTCATCGCGGGTAGTTATCAGGATACCAAAGGTCCGGCGCACACCTTTTCCCCGCTGAACGTCTGGGATATGCGTTTACACGCTAACCGCCAGGTCACGCTGTCCCAGCCAGAAGGATGGAGCACTGCGCTGGTTGTTCTGAAAGGGAATATCACCGTAAACGGGATGACCCCCGTCAGTGAAGCGCAACTGGTGGTGCTGAGCCAGCAGGGTAAAACGCTACACATCGAAGCCAGTAGCGATGCCAGCGTGCTGCTGCTGTCCGGCGAACCGTTGAATGAGCCGATTGTTGGTTACGGTCCGTTTGTCATGAATACAAAGCAAGAAATCGCCGAAGCCGTACGCGATTTTAACTCCGGCCGTTTTGGCCAAATCTGAATTGAAGGAGAATACTATGTCCAGTCCTGCAAATTTTAATGGTTCACGCCCGGTCATCGACGTGAATGATTCAGTGATGTTACTTATCGACCACCAGAGCGGGCTTTTCCAGACTGTTGGAGATATGCCGATGCCAGAACTGCGTGCTCGCGCCGCCGCACTGGCAAAAATGGCTAGCCTGGCGAAGATGCCGGTGATTACGACCGCTTCCGTCCCGCAGGGACCTAACGGTCCATTGATCCCTGAGATCCACGCAAATGCGCCCCATGCGCAATACGTCGCACGTAAAGGCGAAATCAACGCCTGGGATAACGAAGACTTCGTTAAAGCGGTAAAAGCAACCGGGCGTAAGACACTGATTATCGCCGGTACAATTACCAGCGTGTGTATGGCCTTCCCAGCGATAAGCGCAGTTGCCGAAGGTTACAAGGTTTTTGCTGTGATTGATGCTTCCGGTACCTACAGCAAGATGGCACAGGAAATCACGCTGGCACGCGTGGTTCAGGCTGGTGTCGTGCCGATGGATACCGCTGCTGTCGCTTCTGAGATTCAGGGGACATGGAACCGTGAAGACGCCGCAGAATGGGCGGAAGTGTACACAAAAGTATTCCCGGCCTATCAGTTGCTGATTGAAAGCTACAGCAAGGCTCAGGAAGTCGTAACCAACGGCGAAAAGCTGGACTCTCAGCGTTAATACTCCTCTCCGCGCCTATTCGGGCGGAGAATATGTACATTGCGTAACCAAACGACAGTGAACACGTAAATTCTGCTTGACCGTTTTAGCGCAACTCCCTATAGTAGCGCCCCGTTGCCCCCCAAGCGGTCAGGCAGCAATACAATATGGTGAGGTGTCCGAGTGGCTGAAGGAGCACGCCTGGAAAGTGTGTATACGGCAACGTATCCGGGGTTCGAATCCCCGCCTCACCGTCATATTTGAAGAAGAGCTCGTACGAAAGTACGGGCTTTTTTTTCGCATTTAGCACCCACCAGGGGATGAGAACACCGGACCGGGGTTCGACAACTGGCGCAGCCAGTTGGACAGACCACGAACGCAGAGAGTGGGCTGCCCCGAAGGGGCGAGCAAAGCGAGTCAATCCCCGCCTCACCGCCATATTTGAAGAAGAGCTCGCATTGATATGCGGGCTTTTTTTTCGCATTTAGCACCCACCAGAGGATGAGAACACCGGACCGGGGTTTCACAACAGTCGGGCAGGTCACGAATAAAATAGGGAGTGTTCAGTTATAAACACTCCTCATTCTTCATAGTTAATTACTTATTATCATATTTTTCCCGCTTTTCTTAGCATTATAAAGTGCTTGATCGGCACGAGAAATCAGATCATCAAGATAGTCACCGTTCTCCCATGTGGTTATCCCACCACTGAAAGAAACTTTCAGTGCAGACTCTTTCCAGTCTCGCTCATTAACCTGTAAACGCCATGCGTTAAGTAACGATATACTCGTTTGGAGATCTTTCTTCGGGAAAAGAATAATAATTTCTTCCCCGCCTACTCGATAAATAGGATTCTCTTCTCCTAAAATTCTTTTACCTTCTCTTGCAACGAATTTTAGAACATCATCCCCAATAAGATGTCCAAAATTATCATTTATTAATTTGAAATCATCCAAATCAATCATTGCCAGACAGAACTCACTTTGTTCTGAGATCAAGATATCAATATCATCTTCGAGTTTTTTGCGATTAAATAAATGGGTCAAATTATCGACCACCATTTCATGCTGCACTAATTTAAGCCTAGTTCGTTGTTTTGCAATTTCTCGTTCCAACCCATCCAGGTTTAAGCTTTTAGATGATACATCAATACCATTTGCACCAAGATAAATCTTCCCTACCAATTGTTTATTATATGTGCTATACAAAAAGAACAATATTAACAATATTAATATGCAGATTATTGATGCTACGTAGAACAACAAATATGAACGTTCAAAATATTTACTTTGGTTATATTCATCTACAGAGGTAAACGCAATCCAGTTAGGTGCTGAATAATACTTATAAAATACCAGCGCATTATCTTTATCATAGAAATACCCAGAGGTCTTCTTTGCTTTTTCAATCCACTCTTGTGGTATTTCGCTGCGCAATATTTCACGAGAGTTAGGGGAAATAACCACCCTACCATCATAGGTTGTAATTAAAAACTGACCATGATATGGAATGATTTTATCTCTAAGAAGTTCTGATATTTTATTTAAATCCACATCAGCTGCAATAACACCCAACATTCGGCTATCTTCGCTTATAATTGTGACGCTGCTTGTTACATGCCACTGCTTATTGTCAATAGCATCCTGGCCAGTAGTTATATAGGGATCGGTGTAATAGATTTGCCCCGATTGATTTAATCTATACCATGGCCTAAGTTTGGGATCAAAATCCTTTTCGAATCGGATATGTTCAGGATAGGTTTTATAATTCCCATTAATATCATTTACAACAACAATGTTTTCAAGATACGAATATGAATTCATTATTGCTGCGATTTTATCATTAACGGATTTTGAATCAGGAGATATATATTTTTGAATCTGCTCAGGACTGGCTAATATTTCAGAAATATTAGCCAGTGTTTTATTTATATCTGATACGGGAATACTAATACTATCAATTGCCGTATTTATATTAAAACGATATAACGTCTCATTTAAAGATTCAGTTGAAGACACTTTGATATATATATAAAATGTCAACGACATTATAGACAAAGGAACTAATAGCATCATACACAATATAAATTGTAATTTTTTACCAGAGACTTTTTCCATTATAGATTCCATAAAAAAGCGATTACTTATATTAATCATTCTTTATTGATAATGAATGATTTAAAAAGACCTTATAGGGAATTGTACCGAAAAAAAACACATGTGAAACATTGTTTTATTTGTCAACCCAATGAGTCATAGATGCATAAATTACTCAAACCCATCAATTAAATCAATTTTTCTTTGATGTTATTTTTTCAAAATATTTTTAATATAATTGCTGTTAATGTTTTTTTTGGCTTCATTTAGAAAGTCAACTTTCACTTTTATCTCAAAAGAACTTCATTCAAAACAAGTAATATAAAAAACATTAAATTACAGATAGTTAAAATAAGGAAAACGAGAGATTGCAAAGTTGAGACTGGCAGGTGTGGACAAAATGCTCCCAAAATAAATGTTATCATTAAATTTTATTCATGTTTACTTTAACCAGAACAAAAAAAGAAACATAATATTAACATTCTTCCGTATTTCGATTATTACCTTATCTAAAATTTCTGCAACCTATTCAGAACTCTCTCATTTGGCATGTCTCCATACGATACAAAAACTGACTACCACATATCAGTGTCAGCCCTTTTCATTCCTGGTGTTCAAATAAAGAGATCTACATCTAATTATTTAAAAGTCATGAAATAAAAAAATGCCAAATGATAGCCAGCAGCGATCATTTTTATATCCACTGATCTACAAAACCTATCAATCGAAACTATTGATTAACATGTATTGATCGTTATAACCGATCAAAATATAGTACAAACATGTGTGTTTGTATTTTTATAACACCACAACAAAAAATAAACACAAAGGATACACCAGAGTAAAAATGTGGCATCATTTTCACAATGTCAACATTAATAACTCTGGTGGCTAAGATTCCACCAAAAACAAATAAAGTATAATGTACATAGCAAAAAAAGATGCAGTACCCTTTAAAATGAAGACAAACTTTTTGTACACAAGTCTCTTCTTTCTGTTCTTTCAATTTATAGAAGGAAATTTAACTACCCATGAGCATATTGCGAGCACGACATTAAGATTCTATGATCTTTCATTACCCTTAATTTCTGCTTTTCTTGTGCTGTATAGAATAAATGCACTTCCGGCTCTGTCCATACTATGGATTTATTCTCTTACCTTTAATCCATTACCAGATACAATAATACTGACTTCACAGTTGCTGGCTGCATTGATGAGTCAGATTTTATATTATCGCAGCACAGGGAAGCGAGGTATCGTTAGCTTTGGACGTAGCCAATTTCTTATCTGGCGGCTTGGATGGTTAATATGTTGCAATTCAGCCTTGTTTATTATATTTAATTGCGGGCTGCAATCTTGGTTTGGCACCGTATTATCTACAGATATTTTCAGTCAACAAGTGCTAATAAATTTGCAATGGGTAATGAACTCATGCATTACAGGCATCCCTTTTTGTTATCTATTACTTAGAATTTGTAATAAACCTAAGTGGGGATTAAACTATATAAATAGGATGTCATTTCTAATAAAAACAGGCCCCAGACCTGAATATCAATGCATCTGGCTATTATTAATCATAATCATCATGGCATGTCTTATTTCAGAAAAAAATAGTATATTATTATTTACTGATTATTCATCATTATGGCTATTGCCAATTATGTTATGGGGAGCAATAAACATTGGACATGCATTATTGGCTCCAATCTGGGTAATTATTCTTATATTGTTAGGAGTATATGTTAATGGCTACATCTTCCAAAATGATACAGTTTCGTTTGACAACTACATACATAGCTTAATCATATCTTCTACTATACTTTTCATTTACTCGCTATCAATTGTAACTACCGGTATTTTATCAGACCGTAACCGAAGAAATGTCAGACATCTTACGAGGCTATATCGCTCCGAACCTAATACTGGCCTACCAAACCTTCATGCTCTACGAATGGATGTGATGAAAAAACAAACAAAGGTATTATGTCAAATCCGTTTTTTAGAATTAAATGAGTTAGAGCAAACCTATGGCGTTGAATTTCGATTTGGATTCATTAAAGCATTAAGTTCATATCTGACGAAGTTATTACATTGTCATGAGCAAATATATTATACACCAGGCCAGGGATTAATACTCAGGCTTAATTCCACTCCGGATATTTCATTTATCTATAATGCTGTGAATAACTTCAGATTTAAATGGGATAATTTCACGTTAGGTATCAACTGCGGTATTGCTTATACTACAGATGAATACTTAATTCATGAATACTCAGAGACGATAAAAAAACTAAGAAATAATAGTCATATATCAATACTTCAAGGCAGACCAATAGCTATCAGTGGGTCTTCTCCAGGTGAAAATATCATCAGCACCGGACTTATACGGGATGTATTACAAAAGGCAATTGACCGACAGTCATTTCAATTGATGGCACAACCTATTATGACAACGATGTTAACTGTACAGCCAATCATCTCCAACTGCGGTAAAACCCACTATCATGAGATCCTTACACGTCTAAAAACGGAGGATGGAAAATTAATTTTCCCTGATACATTTATTTCTGTTGCACGTAAAGGAGGATTACTGCCATCATTAGATATCACTGTAATTGAACAAACGCTTCATTTTATGCAATCTCGTAAAAACTCTGCTCCTGATTGTTTTTTTTCAATAAACCTTATGCCAGAATCAATGATCCAGACAAATTTTCTGGCTAATGTACAGACATTATTTAAAAAATATAAGATTGCACCAAATCGTATTATATTCGAAATCATTGAATCTGAAATCCTTGATAATGAACATGTCTCAAACACATTAAACGGACTACGAGAAACAGGAAGTAGAATTGCAATTGATGACTTTGGCACAGGATCATCCAGCTATGAGCGACTCCGTAGCCTGGATGCCGATATCCTGAAAATCGATGGTTCATTTATAAAAAAAATTACCTCAGACCCATTCAGCTATTGTGCAGTTAAATCATTTTGCGAAATCGCAAAGCTGAAGAAAATGGTAATCGTTGCCGAGTTTGTGGAAAATGAAGAAATAGCAAAAATGCTCATTGATATGGGCGTTGACTGGTTACAGGGTTATCATATTGGAAAACCCGTTCCGATTGAGTTAGCTCAACTATAAATTTATGACTGTAACCACGCACCCGTATGGGTGCGTGTATTACCTGAATATTGCCCGCCATCAGGCATAAAATAAATTATCGTCTGCTGAGCAGCGTCAACACTTCATAATGGGCGGTATGCGGGAACATATCGAAAAGCTGAACCCGTTCAATGTGGTATCCCGACAGCTCACGAATATCCGCAGCCATGGTTTGGGCATTGCAGCTGGAATACACGATAAAACGTGGCGCCATCCCGGAAAGAAAATCGCACAACGGTTTGCCAATTCCGCGACGCGGCGGATTAACCAGCACCAGATCCGGTACGTCTGCTTGTGCGGTGGCAAATTGGGTTGAGTCAAACGCCTGAAAATGCAGATTCTGTAGCCCTAATTCTTGCGCGGACTGTTTCGCGCAAGTAATCGCCTCTGGCGCGATTTCAATACCTGTCAGTTTCATCTGAGGTGTCGCACAATGCAGGCCAAAACCTCCTACACCGCAAAACAGATCCCACATATGATTAACGGGAAGCTGGCGAACCCAGTCTCGCGCCGTAGCGTATAAACGACTGGCCACAACAGGGTTAGTCTGGAAAAAGCTCTGTGGGCGTATCCACAAGGGTACATCGTTAAACCGTTCAGCCAGGGCTTGTTGCTCTGTCAGGAAGATTTCCCTCTCCCCTTCCATAATCGCCATATGAACGGGTTGAATATTGGCTGTAATGACCTTCAACTGCGGTAACTGTGCCTGCAACCACGGCAATGCCGCGCGCAGTTGCGCCAGTTTGGCATCTGAGCGTAGGACAAAACGCAACATCATACCGCCGTCGAACTGACTTTCCGTTAACAGCAAATATTTGAGTTCACCCCGTTTGCGTGCCACGTTGTATGGCGTAAGCCCCGCGCGCGCAATAAACGGTTTTAGTGCGGCAAATACCGGAGCAAATGAGGAAGGATAGAGCGGGCAATCGCATAAATCCTCAGGCGTGCCGTCACGATGCAACATGCCCAGCAGCGGTTTTTCCACACTGCCGCTTACGACCATTTTGGCTTTATTACGAAAAGCGCTTTCCGGGCCACTGACCGGCGCGCACCATTCTCCGATCGTATTATCAGCAAGCAGATTTTGGAGATCGGCTGTTTTCGCGGAGAGTTGATCGCCGATGGGCTGCTTTATCCACTGACAGGAGCGACAGCGATCGGCATCATAGAGTGCGCACTGCATACAAAAACCTTCAAATTTACCGGGGCGAAGATTATACACATTATTGCAAGCGGAAGAACCGTCGACTGGACGCAGGAACGAACAGCAGCAGTAGCACCAGCATATCAGGCAATTTTTGCATCACCAGCGTACGGAAAATTTCACGTCGGGATTCACCGGCAATACTGAACAGTTCCGGGTACCCATAGCCCAGCGATGCTGCCCACAGGTAGCTGGTCGCAACAATCTGCGTCAACAGATACACCCATCGTGCCCAGTTACGGCCTTTTACCAGGGAAAAGGCGCAATAAATCTCAATAAAGAGCAGCACCAGACTGCCTAAAAATACCAGCGTCAAATCCCAGGTCTGCACACTGCGATGAATAAACTCGCTTGTTCCTCGAACGCCAAGCGTATTAAAAATCATCAACAGGTCGAGGCCGCGAATCAAAATAATAGCGAGCGCCGCCACCTGCACCAGAGCAGGTACATTTAAGCGGGCATGAGATGTCGAAGATTTCTTAAAAAAACCCAACGCGTCGTCTTCCGTGAAAACGGTGCAACGATAAACGCTGCACCGTGTAGACAGGTTGGCAGATTTTAGTTTTTTCAGCTGCGTCTTGCACGCTGGATATCGCGCAACCGCTGTTTTTCTGTCCGAGCCATCAGATACCACGCGATAAATCCGATAATTCCGACCACACCGAGAATCAGCGTTGCCAGCGCGTTAATCTCCGGGTTCACCCCCATGCGTACGCTGGAGAACACCAGCATCGGCAAGGTTGTCGCCCCGGGGCCAGAGACAAAACTGGCGATCACCAGATCATCCAGCGACAGCGTGAACGCCAGCAACCAGCCGGAGATCACCGCAGGCATAATCATTGGCAGCGTGATGACAAAAAAGACCTTCAGCGGTGTCGCCCCCAGATCCATTGCCGCTTCTTCGATCGAGTGATCCAATTCGCGCAAGCGCGAAGAGATAACCACCGCAACATACGCCGTACAGAAGGTGACGTGCGCCAGCCAGATGGTCAGCATGCCGCGATCCGCGGGCCAGCCAATGGCATGCGCCATAGCCACAAACAGCAGGAGCAACGACAAACCGGTAATCACATCCGGCATAACCAGTGGCGCGGTTATCATAAAAGCAAAACCGTTTGATCCACGGAAACGACCAAAACGGACCATCACAACCGCAGCAATCGTGCCGAGGATAGCTGCCATCGTCGCCGCACAGGCGGCAATCGTTAAGCTCATCCCCACAGCGCTCATCATCGCGGTATCGTGGAATAGTTCACCGTACCAGCGTGTTGACCAGCCCGCCCAAACCGTTACCAGTTTGGAGCTGTTGAACGAATAGATCACCAACATCAGCATCGGCGCATACAGGAAGGTAAATCCCAGCACCAGAATAAAAATACGCCACGGCGAGCGAACGACCGGTAAGTTATTCATCCGTGTTCCCCCACACTTTTTTGCTGATATTTGTGGAACCACATGATCGGCACAATCAGCAGCAATAACATAATGATGGCGACTGCAGAGGCCACTGGCCAGTCACGGTTGTTGAAGAACTCCTGCCACAGCACACGACCAATCATAATGCTGTCAGGTCCGCCTAGCAGTTCAGGGATCACAAACTCCCCTACTGCCGGAATAAACACCAGCATTGACCCGGCGATAATCCCGCCTTTGGTCAACGGCACAATCACGCTAAAGAAGGTTTTCAACGGTCTGGCGCCGAGATCGAGCGCGGCTTCCACCAGTGAATAATCAATGCGCGTTAATGCGGTATAAATTGGCAGCACCATAAAGGGCAAATAGGCATAAACAATTCCGATATAAACCGCCAGATTGGTATGCAGAATTGTCAGCGGCTGATCGATAACCCCCAACCACATCAGGAAGTTGTTCAATACCCCGTTGTTTTTCAGGATCCCCATCCAGGCATAAACACGAATCAGAAAAGAGGTCCAGGAAGGCAAGATCACCAGTAACAGCAAAATGTTTCGCGTTGACGGTTTGCTGTGCGCCACCGCCCATGCCAGCGGATACCCCAGCAACAGACAACAGATCGTCGAGATCCCTGCCACCTGCAGAGACTGCAAATAGGCATCAAAATAGAGAGGATCGTCCGTCAGTTGTAGAAAGTTGCCCAGATTGAGTGTGATGGATAACTGATCGTCCGCCCATGCAACAAGATCGGTATACGGAGGAATCGCCCGCGCCATCTCTGAGAGGCTTATCTTAAAGACGATCAGAAAAGGCAGCAAAAACAGGAGAACCAGCCAAACATAAGGCAAGGCTATCACCAGCTTTCGCCCGTGTTTCATCTGCATCCGCGACATAAACAGCGTAAAACGGCCTGCTTTATCCATACGCGCCGGAGGTTCAAGTGTACTCATCTTCACTCCTTAAACCGTCAACACGACACAGCTGTCCGCATCCCAACACAAACGAACTTCATCACCCCAGGTCGGTAACCCTTTGCGATAGCGATGTTCGTTTTGTAACTGGGCACTCAGCATCTGGCCGCTTTTTAAACGCACGTGGTAGACAGACAAATCGCCAAGATAGGCAATGTGTACCACTTCCCCCACCGCAAAGTTGTAGCCATCAGCCGGAGGAGCCTCACAGAGCATGATTTTTTCCGGGCGTAGCGCGACATAGACCGGCACGTTATCAACAATCGAGGCATCCGCATCCACTTTCAGCGGGTGTACCAGCCCAGGAGAGTCAATCACCAGGCCATCTTCCTGACGCGCTTTCAGCAATCCCTCAAAGACATTTACCGAACCGATAAATTCCGCGCTGTAACGTGTGGTCGGATGCTCATAAATCTCTTCTGGCTCGCCAATTTGCACGAACTTGCCGCGATTCATGATCGCGATACGACCCGCCATGGTCATGGCTTCTTCCTGGTCGTGCGTCACCATTACGCAGGTCACGCCCACGCGCTCAAGGATATCGACCACTTCCAGCTGCATACGGTCACGCAGTTTTTTATCCAACGCGCCCATCGGTTCATCCAACAGCAGCAGCTTTGGACGCTTCGCCAGGCTACGCGCCAGCGCCACACGCTGACGCTGGCCGCCGGAAAGCTGATGCGGCTTACGTTTGGCAAACTCCTGCATATGCACCAGCCCCAACATCTCGTTAACCCGGCTGGTGATTTCAGACTTCGGCAGTTTGTCCTGCTTGAGCCCAAAAGCGATGTTCTGCTCCACCGTCATGTGCGGAAACAGCGCGTAGGACTGAAACATCATATTGATCGGGCGCAGATACGGCGGGACATGCGCCAAATCGACGCCATCCAGCATAATTTGCCCGGTCGTCGGCAGTTCAAACCCCGCGAGCATACGCAACAAGGTCGATTTGCCGCAGCCGGATGCGCCCAGAAGGGCAAAGATTTCGCCTTTATAGATAGTGAGGCTGACATCATCGACAGCATGCTGGCCATCAAATGACTTGGTCAGGTTACGAATTTCAAGGAGCGGGGTCAGCGCTTTACGGGTCTTCGCCTGCGGGCGGGGGGTTGCATCATTCACTCGAGTGCTCTCCGGCATAAAACAAAGAAACGGTGCAAATAACGCACCACAATGGTGCGTATTGCCGGGTTATACGTGTTCGGGATCAATACAGCCCCGGCGGGCACAAGCACCACCGGGTCATGTCCCGAGCATCAGGTTATTTCCCGCTTTTCACCTTCGTCCAGGCACGGGTACGGACACGATCGATCTTCGGATCCTGTACTTTCAGCGTGAACAGCTTAGCTCGCACATCGGCAGGCGGGTAAATGCCTGGGTTGTCACGAACCTCAGCGCTGACCAGCGCCGTCGCTTCTTTGTTGGCATTCGCGTAGAACACATGATCAGAGATATGGGCAATCACGTCCGGACGCAGCAGATAGTTAAGGAACTGGTATGCCTCATCTTTGTTTTTCGCGTCAGCCGGCATTGCGAAAACATCAAAGAACGCCATTGCCCCTTCTTTTGGAATCGAGAAGGAGATATTGACGCCATTTTTCGCTTCTTTAGCACGGTTAGCGGCCTGCCATACGTCCCCTGCCCAGCCAATCGCGACACAGGTATCGCCATTTGCCAGATCGTTAATGTATTGAGAGGAGTGGAAGTAGCGAATATTCGGACGCAGTTTCAACAACAGGTCAGTTGCCGGTCCGGTGTAATCATCCGCTTTGGTGCTGTTAGGATCTTTCCCCAAATAGTTCAGCACGGTAGCAAAGACTTCTTCGGGCGCATCCAGGAAAGAGACACCGCAGCTTTTGAGTTTTTCCAGATTTTCTGGCTTCAGGATCAGATCCCAGCTGTTTACCGGGGCATCAGCACCCAATACCGCTTTAACTTTATCGACGTTGTAGCCGATGCCGGTGGTTGCCCACATATATGGCATGGCAAATTTATTGTCGGGATCGTGTTTCGCTACCAGCTTCAGCAATTCAGGGTCGAGGTTTTTCCAGCCCGGAAGTTTGCTTTTATCCAGCGGCTGAAAAACACCCGCGGTCAACTGACGCTCAAGGAAACTGGCGGAAGGTACCACCAGATCAAAACCGGTACTGCCGGCCATGAGCTTTCCTTCAAGCACCTCATTGGAATCGAAGACATCATAAATGACTTTAATCCCGGTCTCTTTTTCAAAATTAGCCACCGTATCCGGGGCGATATAATCAGACCAGTTATAAATATGCAGTGTTTTTTGTTCAGCAGCGAGCGTGCCGGCAGAGATGGCCATCAGAGCACCCGCAACCAGGCCTGATAACCATTTTTTATTTAAGGCGGTCATAATCTCTTTCCTTCTGAAAGTTCGTTAACAAACGAACAAAAAAGTCACACTCTACGATATGCAAGAAACGTGCATATTCTTTCATTAGGCACCGATGAGAAAAGTGGCTTCTCCGCATGCCGCTTCAGCTCGCTGACAGACGCTCACTCCATCCACATGCATAGTGACAATATGTCAGCTCACAAGGGACAAATGAAGGATGACGTTTAAGAGCCTCGCAAGAATAACTTTAGCCAGGATTCAAGGATATAGCCCAGATTAAAAAACGTCTTTTATCAATTTTTTATGCAGGTTTTGTCTATGACATAAAGCGGGCGGCGCGGAATTGAAGTGAATAATTCTTTAACAAAAGGTTAAATGCAGAATAAAAACGTGGAATACGCAACCGCTCTGGCAGCGGCTGCGCTAAAGGCGTGATTGTTCAGAAAGTATTAATGCAAGAAATGGTTCTCGGTGCTGCTGTTTTGCGTTTCGTCTTCAGCGTTAAATAATAGCTGGTGCGCGCCGGCTTCAAGGATCACCATTGACACCTGCTCTTCGCTCTGACGAACAAAATATTCGAACTGCTCGAAGGTAACGCCCGGCATAACGGATAAAGACTGGCAAACCACCAGCTTTGGCAGATTATCATCCTGCATATCCAGAAATGCTTTTACCGTCAGCGAACTGGCATTGATGGCAGAAAGATCGGCAGCAAGGGGCAACAAAGCAGAAGGTCTGACTTCCGCCATCGCGGAGAACAGGATGATGTTATCTACCAAATCAATTTTTGCATCAAAGATGCCGTCAAAGTTCTGCATGTGCGGTAAATGCAGCGCCTGACAGGTATCGCATTCAAAAAAACTCATGCCCAGGTCGTCGAGCCATTGACGCAACGTATCCAGAGTGGGAACGACCAGTGATGTCATAATAATGTGCGACCTCTATTGATGAAAAAAATACCGGCACAGCTTACGCAAAAAGCGCATGGCATACTACTTTGGTAATCGATATTGCGCTTAACCGCCGATTTTAAGGCAAAACTCGGGCGTCGCATGCCGTTCGATCCATTGAATCATTCGCGTAGCGATATCAATTCCCGTCGTTTTCTCAACGCCTTCCAGCCCAGGAGAAGCGTTAACTTCCATGACCAACGGCCCGCGGTTTGCGCGGAGAATATCCACACCCGCCACATCCAGGCCCATTGTCCGGGCAGCTTTGAGCGCTATTTCTCTTTCGCGAGGCGTAATATTGGCAATACTGGCAGCGCCGCCGCGATGGAGATTCGAGCGGAAATCTCCCTCTTTTGCGCAACGCTCAATGGCGGCCACGACTTCATCCCCCACCACGAAGCAGCGAATATCGCGACCTTTCGCCTCTTTGATGTATTCCTGCACGAGAATGTGCGCATTCAGCCCACGAAACGCATCCACGACGCTCTCTGCCGCCTGACGCGTTTCCGCCAGCACCACGCCAATCCCCTGCGTTCCTTCTACCAGTTTCACCACCAGCGGTGCGCCACCGACCATGTCAATCATGTCACTGGTATCGTCAGGCGAGTGTGCGATTCCGGTTACCGGTAGATCGATCCCCTGGCGCGCCAGCAGTTGCAGCGAACGCAATTTGTCGCGTGCACGGGTAATCGCCACCGATTCATTCAACGGATAACTCCCCAGCATCTCAAACTGACGCAACGCCGCCGTCCCATAAAAGGTAATCGCCGAGCCAATGCGTGGAATGACTGCATCAAAATGAGGGAGCTGACGGCCCTTGTAATGAATAGAAGAAGCCGCCGGGCTAATGTTCATATAACAAGAAAGGGGGTCGATGATTTCAACCAGGTGACCGCGATTCATCGCCGCTTCACGCAGGCGTTTACACGAATAGAGCGTTCCGTCCCGGGACAAAATGGCAATTTTCACCCTGCACCTCTCTGAAAGACCTGGTAAAAGCCGGCGTATCATACACCGGGTTAAAATCTTTAGCGCGTCGCCCAACCCTGTTTATGCAAATATTCCAGAATAAAGGGGCGGCTCTCTTTAATAATGGTACGGCGAATATGATCGCTCCAGGTATCACGACGTGTATTGCTGCCTCGGGTCAGATAGTACTGTGCGAGCTGTTCATCATAGTGAGCCAGTTCGTCCATATCGAGAGGTTGATACTGATTTTCGTGCATGACAATTGCAGCAGGCAGTCGTGGCTTGATATCCGGGTTATCGGCCGGCCAGCCGAGACACAGGCCAAACAACGGCAGGACATGCTGGGGCAGCTTCAGCAATTCGGTAACCGGTTCAATATTGTTGCGCAGACCGCCGATAAACACGCCACCGAGTCCCAGAGACTCCGCGGCCGTCAGCGCATTTTGCGCCATCATCGCGGTATCGACCACGCCAAGCAGCAACTGCTCTGCCAGCCCTAACTGTGCATCAGGGCAAATCTGTAGATGGCGATTAAAATCGGCGCAAAACACCCAGAACTCAGCGGCCTGAGCCACGTGCTTTTGCCCTCCCGACAATGTCACCAGCGATTCACGCAGCGTTTTGTCGGTAATCCGAATTATGGATGTGCACTGTAAAAAACTGGAGCTAGACGTTCCCTGAGCGCCAGCAATAATCGCGTCACGCTGCGCATCCGAAATCGGCTCATCGGTAAAATGGCGAATTGAACGGTGGCTGCGCAGTAAATCAATGGTTGGAGTCATCTCTTTTATCTCTGACTGAACGGGAAGAAACGTCGAATGAACGTGACATTAGCTGTGGTGCTAACAGTTGTGCAATGCGCCACATCAATACCACCGCAGCAGGAAGCATCAGTAAGACACCCAGAAATATCATCACCACACAGGCCAGTGAACTGTTGAGTGGTGCGGGTAAGGTCAGATAATCGTTAAGCGACAGCAGAGCCAGCGATAACAACACCATCCCCATGATTTCCAGAATCAATACGCTTTTGGGTAACACGCCTATTGTGCGCATACGTAGCCTCCCGGTGAAGTGGCGCCTAGTGTAAAACGTTCCAACTCCTCGTGTTTAACAAATATGTACCTTATCAAGGTCGAATGACATGAAGTGAACAACGATTGCGCACAAAAATCTGGCTTGAAAGACGAAAGATATCAAAGCAACAGGTTGAACCTGCTTTTCATCCGCCGTAAATCGCGGCATCATAACCCCCATTAGCCATCCGGCCTGATAAGTTCGAGGAGAGAGAGATGTTTGCCGTTATTTTTGGTCGTCCAGGGTGCCCCTATTGCGTGCGCGCAAAAGAGTTAGCAGAAAAATTAAGCAATGAGCATGACGATTTTAACTACCGCTACATTGATATCCACGCCGAAGGTATTACTAAAGCGGATCTGGAAAAAACGGTAGGCAAACCTGTTGAAACCGTACCGCAGATTTTTGTCGATCAAAAACACATCGGCGGCTGCACGGATTTTGAAGCATGGGCAAAAGAGAATGCCAATCTGTTCGCTTGATTAAGCTCTCAGCGCCCTCCACCGGAGGGCGTTGTCACTCTTTGTTCCGCCGTTGATGCTGGCTGAACAAGTTACTGATAAACAAAAAACACAATGCGCCAAGCGCGCACCAAAATACGGCGCTAAATAACCACGCGACCTCTTGCCACAGCGAGCGTGTCGGCATAAAGACGAAACGCATCAACAACAGGCAGCACGGTGCCGCCAACATTGCGCCAAGAAGGGGTTTAAGCACCTCCCGACGATGAGAAAAAAAGCTTGCCGCAGCACCTGGCAGTATAAAAAACAACAACCCGACCTCCGGATGTCCGGCTGCTCTAAATGCCCCTTTCACATTCAGCGTTAATGAAAGGCACACCACAATAAAAAGCACAAAGCAGCAGATCGCACCCGCCCAACCTTGCTTATGTTTCAACCGTTCCTCCTGATACGTTCTCTATCGAACACTCTTTTCGCCCAAGGGCGTCCAGTCAGATAAAGTTACTCGGCATTCCATGCCAAAACACACCCACACGATTCTTATAGCCGTTGATACGTAATGAGATTAAACTAGCCACATATATTGTCATGCTGCTTTATTTGGGGCTGTATACGATGCTGTCGCCCCTTAATTTCTGGCAAAAACATTAGCGTAAATTGCCATTTCTTTCAATAGCTTACTAGTAAACAAGAAGTTAGTCTCCGTGAATATAAACGTCGCAGATTTGTTAAATGGGAATTACATCCTGTTATTATTTGTGGTCCTGGCTCTGGGCCTGTGTCTGGGTAAATTACGCCTGGGTTCAGTCCAACTTGGTAATTCCATTGGCGTTTTGGTGGTCTCCCTATTATTAGGGCAGCAGCACTTTAGTATTAACACTGATGCATTAAATCTCGGCTTTATGCTGTTTATTTTTTGTGTCGGTGTTGAAGCCGGCCCCAACTTTTTTTCGATTTTTTTCCGCGATGGGAAAAATTACCTGATGCTTGCTCTGGTGATGGTCGGGAGTGCACTGCTGATCGCCCTGGGGCTGGGTAAGCTATTTGGCTGGGACATCGGCCTGACCGCCGGTATGCTGGCTGGCTCTATGACCTCTACGCCTGTGCTGGTTGGCGCAGGTGACACATTACGCCACTCAGGAATGACGGGCACACAGCTTTCAAGCGCGCTTGATAATCTGAGTCTGGGTTACGCCCTCACCTATTTGATCGGGCTGGTCAGCCTGATCGTCGGCGCGCGCTATTTGCCGAAACTGCAACATCAGGATCTGCAAACCAGCGCCCAGCAAATCGCCCGCGAACGTGGCCTCGACACCGACGCTAACCGGAAAGTCTACCTGCCCGTGATTCGTGCCTACCGTGTCGGCCCGGAGCTGGTTGCATGGGCTGATGGTAAAAACCTGCGTGAGCTGGGCATCTATCGTCAGACAGGTTGTTATATTGAACGCATCCGCCGCAACGGTATTCTGGCCAACCCAGATGGTGATGCGGTGCTGCAAATGGGCGATGAGATCGCGCTGGTCGGTTACCCGGATGCGCATGCTCGCCTCGACCCAAGCTTCCGTAACGGCAAAGAAGTGTTCGATCGCGATCTGCTTGATATGCGTATCGTCACCGAAGAAATCGTGGTTAAAAACCACAATGCCGTTGGCCGTCGTCTGGCACAGCTGAAACTGACCGATCACGGTTGTTTCCTCAACCGCGTGATCCGCAGCCAGATTGAGATGCCTATCGATGACAACGTCGTGCTCAATAAAGGTGACGTGTTGCAGGTCAGCGGTGATGCCCGCCGTGTGAAAACCATTGCAGATCGTATCGGCTTCATTTCAATTCACAGCCAGGTGACCGACCTCCTGGCCTTCTGCGCCTTCTTTATCATCGGTTTGATGATCGGGATGATCACCTTCCAGTTCAGCAATTTCAGCTTCGGTATCGGTAATGCGGCCGGATTGCTGTTCGCCGGGATCATGCTGGGCTTTCTGCGTGCCAACCACCCTACATTTGGCTATATCCCGCAGGGTGCGCTGAACATGGTGAAAGAGTTTGGTCTGATGGTCTTTATGGCAGGCGTCGGCTTAAGCGCTGGTAGCGGCATTGGCAATGGCCTTGGCGCGGTAGGTGGTCAAATGCTGATTGCCGGTTTGATTGTCAGCCTGGTTCCGGTGGTGATCTGCTTCTTGTTTGGCGCTTACGTGTTGCGTATGAATCGCGCCCTGCTGTTTGGTGCCATGATGGGGGCGCGAACCTGTGCGCCGGCAATGGAAATCATCAGCGACACAGCACGCAGCAACATTCCGGCGTTAGGCTACGCAGGCACTTATGCCATTGCGAACGTCCTGCTCACGCTGGCGGGGACACTCATTGTCATCATCTGGCCTGGCTTTGGTTAGAACTGATTTTTACCCTTAAATGAAAATATTTTGCAGATCAGCAGAACTTTTCTTCAAGGTGTCAGTCATAACTAGTGCCACTGCTTTTCTTTGATGTCCCCAATTTGTGGAGCCCATCAACCCCGCCGTTTTGGTTCAAGGTTGATGGGTTTTTTGTTGCCTGAATTTCAGGCCCCTTCCAATCAACCACTTACGAACCACTTTAAAACCAGATGGCGACAAAATGGTGGTAGCGTTTTTGACGCATTACCCTCATTCATTATCCCCACACCCATTTCTTTCAGTATTGGTATGACAGAAACCATCGAGGTCTGGGAATAATGTCAACTGCCTGACATCAAATGTTCATTCGAGGAGGCTCAAAAATTCCTCTTTAGCACTGGCAGTAATTGCAAGGGGAAGGTAAGCATCTTTGCTTAGAACAAAATCCAGACTTCGCATAGAGTTATCGCTGACAACGCTATACACAAATTGTGCACTTTGAGCTGTGATTCTTTAGGTTACAGCCGGAGGTTCCCATGCCATAGCACCACCTTCACTGATCCCCTCGTGTAGTGGTAACAAATTTTGCCCCATCAACTGTATCCCTACATTAGATTTTCATTGTCAGATGATTGATTAACACCCATTTCTAGCTGAAAATCCACACGGCTACTATGGATAAAGTAAAGGCTGATGTTTACGCTTTATATGAAATGGGAAGCTCGCCGCGAACTGGCTCCTGAAGACATTCAGTTCATTCTTTCACCCGATACAGCCATGGAAATGGCGTGCGTATTTTATGAGATGGATTACCTGGAATACACAACCCGGATCATCCCTCATCACGTTCCACAGCGGAAAAAAGGGGTTTACCACCGATTCGCTACACGACCCTACAAACGGAAACACATCACTGAGTACGACAAAATCTATGATGATGTTAAATGGCAGCTAGAGCACGGTTGGATGGTGGGGATTGATACTACTGAAAAATGGGATCACTTCCGTAATCCTTTCTACTTCGATAAAGACAGTAACCTGATTTACGATTGTTTCATGGACCATTATGGTGAGAGCTTTCAGATTGAAGTCAGGGACATTTACGAGTACAGCCTGAACGAACATCAAGGAAACAAACCCGCACCGACAATTGAAGTGGTCAACTAAAACTGGCCACAGCTTTAGAGTTTTTCCAGTATCGGTTTTCCGATTCGTTTGGGGGTAACCCACCGTTATAGTCATGCGGCCTTAGCGAGCTGTAATAACCGACGATATAGTCTGTGATCGCATGAGCAGCTTCGCTAAAGTTTATATAACCTGTCACTGGCACCCACTCGTTTTTCAGACTTCTGAAGAAGCGTTCCATCGGGCTGTTGTCCCAACAGTTTCCACGTCGGCTCATACTCTGCCTGATCCGGCAACGCCACAGTAACTGCCGGAACTGCCTGCTTGTATAGTGGCTACCCTGGTCACTGTGGAACATCACTCCGGCTGGTTTACCGCGAGTTTCCCACGCCATTTCCAGCGCTTTGATGGTCAGCCTGCTGTCTGGTGAGAATGACATTGCCCAGCCCACCGGTTTCCTTGCGAACAGATCGAGAACAACAGCGAGGTAAGCCCAACGCTTGCCTGTCCAGATATACGTCACATCGCCGCACCACACCTGATTAGGCTCTGTCACTGCGAACTGTCGCTCAAGGCGATTCGGGATAACGATGTGTTCATGACCACCGCGTTTATACCGGTGGGTAGGTTGCTGACAACTCACCAGCCCCAGTTCTTTCATGAGCCTGCCGGCAAGCCAGCGTCCCATTCTGAAGCCTCTCAGGGTTGCCATAATCGCTATACTTCTTACACCAGCAGAACCATGGCTAATGTTATGCAGCTCCAGAACCTGACTGCGTAACACCGCTCGCCTGCCGTCTGGCTTTTCGGGGCTTTTTTCCCAGTATTTGTAGCTGCTGCGATGAACCCCGAACACGTGGCAGAGTGTGACCACAGGATACTGCGCTCTGAGTTTCCCGATTAACGAGAACTGTTCAGGGAGTCTGACATCAAGAGCGCGGTTGTAGATTCAATTGGTCAACGCAACAGTTATGTGAAAACATGGGGTTGCGGAGGTTTTTTGAATGAGACGAACATTTACAGCAGAGGAAAAAGCCTCTGTTTTTGAACTATGGAAGAACGGAACAGGCTTCAGTGAAATAGCGAATATCCTGGGTTCAAAACCCGGAACGATCTTCACTATGTTAAGGGATACTGGCGGCATAAAACCCCATGAGCGTAAGCGGGCTGTAGCTCACCTGACACTGTCTGAGCGCGAGGAGATACGAGCTGGTTTGTCAGCCAAAATGAGCATTCGTGCGATAGCTACTGCGCTGAATCGCAGTCCTTCGACGATCTCACGTGAAGTTCAGCGTAATCGGGGCAGACGCTATTACAAAGCTGTTGATGCTAATAACCGAGCCAACAGAATGGCGAAAAGGCCAAAACCGTGCTTACTGGATCAAAATTTACCATTGCGAAAGCTTGTTCTGGAAAAGCTGGAGATGAAATGGTCTCCAGAGCAAATATCAGGATGGTTAAGGCGAACAAAACCACGTCAAAAAACGCTGCGAATATCACCTGAGACAATTTATAAAACGCTGTACTTTCGTAGCCGTGAAGCGCTACACCACCTGAATATACAGCATCTGCGACGGTCGCATAGCCTTCGCCATGGCAGGCGTCATACCCGCAAAGGCGAAAGAGGTACGATTAACATAGTGAACGGAACACCAATTCACGAACGTTCCCGAAATATCGATAACAGACGCTCTCTGGGGCATTGGGAGGGCGATTTAGTCTCAGGTACAAAAAACTCTCATATAGCCACACTTGTAGACCGAAAATCACGTTATACGATCATCCTTAGACTCAGGGGCAAAGATTCTGTCTCAGTAAATCAGGCTCTTACCGACAAATTCCTGAGTTTACCGTCAGAACTCAGAAAATCACTGACATGGGACAGAGGAATGGAACTGGCCAGACATCTAGAATTTACTGTCAGCACCGGCGTTAAAGTTTACTTCTGCGATCCTCAGAGTCCTTGGCAGCGGGGAACAAATGAGAACACAAATGGGCTAATTCGGCAGTACTTTCCTAAAAAGACATGTCTTGCCCAATATACTCAACATGAACTAGATCTGGTTGCTGCTCAGCTAAACAACAGACCGAGAAAGACACTGAAGTTCAAAACACCGAAAGAGATAATTGAAAGGGGTGTTGCATTGACAGATTGAATCTACAGTAGCCTTTTTTAATATGTCGTTTTCCATTTCAATGCGTTGTAGCTTTTTCTTCAGCTCACGTATTTCAATCTGTTCCGGGGTTATAGGGGAGGCTTTAGGTATTTTGCCCTGTCGTTCATCCCGCAACTGCTTTACCCATCGCGTCATGGTAGAAAGACCCACATTCATAGCACTGGCCGCAGCTGCAACGGTGTAGTTCTGATCAAGGACCAGTTGAGCGGATTCGCGTTTAAACTCTGCGCTGAAATTTCTTTTTTTCATTGGGACACCTGTATTGTTCTGAGATGAGCATATCACCTCTGTTCAGGTGGCCAAATTCAGTAAACCACTTCAAATTAAGCAACACTATACCGACGCACCAATACAGCACGCACAGGCCGCAAAAACGATCAACAGTAAAGCCGCTGGTAGATTGCTTGCCGGAGGTGGGATTTATAACGGCAATATCGAAGGATATCATCAGACAGCTGAGCAACTCGGAGGGGATGCCCCGGCAGGTTACGATCAGATCATGAACGACCAGACCAAAGGTTTGCTCATTGCAAGTGCATCAATCGCAGCTGGGCTAGGTATGGGTAGCTTAGGCGCCGCACAAAAGCTTTCTGAACTTAAAAATCTCCATATTCTTGGGAAAGTCGAGGGGGAGTATTCAATGCTCAAGCCAGGGCCATTATCAGACAATCTGGCTGAAACATTTTCTAGCGGAGCGTACAAAGAAATAACGCTTTCAACAGATACAACTTTTTACCGGGGCGGCACTGCAGGTAAGCCCTTAGGTCAATTTTTCGGTTACGAGCAACCTCAAGGGATACTTCAAACCCGGGTAGAGAAAGCGCTATTGCCTAAATGGCCCAATCGCAGCACATCCCCTCTTGATAGCTATCACGAAATTCAAATTCCTGCAGGAACAAAGGTCTACGTTGGAGAGGTCGGATACCAAACTGAGCTGTACTCTGGAGGTACAGAGCAAGTTTTAGTTCCCACTCCGTGGAAAATTCCAGGTGTTAAAATACTTGGCAATGGGGGTTTAAAATGAAAAATGAGATAAGAGAAACAGTAGTCAGCATTACCAACCTATTGCAATCAAATGATGAATATTCTTGGGCTCAAATTTTTGAAAAACTGGGTTATGATATCGATAAAAATTATGAATCATCCCTTCACTCTCTGAAGGCGCTTTACGGCGGTATGGGATCGTTTAACGACGTGATTCTACATAAAGATGGAATACCTTTGATACGGGAAAACGACGACCTGGATGAATTGCGACACAAGCTCTACAAGCAATTAAAAGACGCAATTGACGCACAAAAAAAGCGCTCATAACACTGCAACTACTAAAGTCCCCTGCTCGCTCTGGTTGTCATAATCTGTCTGAGTCCGGGGCATACTGGCGGGAAGCTGTAAACTTCACGCGCTCCCAGCTCACTAAGTACCGCATCACTGTCGTCTGAACCAAAGACAAAAAGAACCGCAGCATTCCTATTAGCAAAGAGCTGTATGAGGAAATCATTTCTTTGGACGGCTTCAGGTTCTTTACCGACTGCTACTTCCAGTTTTTATCTGTGATGGAAAAGACCCCTATCGTGCTGCCTCATGGACAGTTTACCCACGTCTTGCTCCATACGTTTGCAGCACACTTTATGATGTCCGGCGGGAATATCCTTGCCCTGCAGAAAATCCTGGGACACCACGATATAAAAATGACCATGCGTTATGCTCATCTGGCACCGGGCCATCTTGAAACAGTCCTGCGCTTCAACCCGTTGGCTACCCTACCAAGTGGCGACAGCGGTTGGCACTACTCCGTAATCGCCACTCCTTACCACTAACCTAACTTATTGATTATATTGCAAGTTGTTGTTTTAACTAGCCCGTTTACATAAATGTTTTTTTTGTTGCCTGAATTTTGTCTCCCCTCCCTATCCCTCGCACTCCCCTTGTTGAAAACCCCATTTGCAGCCTGCTGGTTATGGCACATACTTTTGATTGAGGTTATAGGTGATGGGGGTGTGCAATGTTGCTTGCTGGCAAAGTTGCTGTGATCTTCGGAGGAAGCGGCGCGATTGGTCGTGCGGTCGCACATGCCATGGCGCGTGAAGGCGCGAATGTCTACCTTGGCGCACGCGATCAGGAGAAACTGGACAGGACTGCTGACAGCATCCGTATGGCAGGAGGTGCGGCTGAAACCTTCATTACCGATGTACTCAACGAACATGCCACGGCTAAAGATGTGGAACGCGTGGCTCAGCAAGCCGGTGGTATTGACGTGGTGGTCAACGCCACCGGCTTTATGCACGAGCAAGGCAAATGCCTGGAAAAACTCTCTCTGCCCGAATTCATGAGCGGCATCACCCCATTTATCTCGGCACAATTCAACATATCCCGTGCTGTCGCGCCGCACATGGGCGGTGAACGAGCAGGCAGTATTATTTCCATCGTGGCCCCCGCAGCGCCTATGGCTATGCCTGGCCATCTGGGCCATATCGTCGGCTGTGCGGGAATGGAAGCGTTTATCAAAGCGCTCGCCAGCGAACTCGGCCCACGAAATATTCGTGTTCTCGGCGTGCGTTCGCATGCGATCGTCGATGCTGTGCAGGCAGGTTCTTATACTGGGGAAATATTCAGCGCAAAAGCACAGTCAATGGGGCTCAGCGTCGAACAATGGTTAGGCGGCGCGGCACAAAGTACCCTGATTAAACGCCTGCCCACGCTTGCGCAGATTGCCGAAACCATGACGTTTCTGGCATCCGATCATGCCGGGGGGATGACCGCAACGGTGGTAAATATCACCGGAGGTGCCACCCTCGGTTAACATGCGTGTCCCGCGTGTTAACGCATCATTTCTGTGGCAAGCCCGCAATGCGTTCTACCATCACGAGAATGTCTTCTCGTCTGAGCGGCGTTTTGTCCGTCACAAAATGGAGCGTCATTCCCTCAAGAAACGCATCCAGCGCCCGAGCCGTCACAGGCTCAAACCACTGCTCCAGCGTGTGTTGACTGCGCTGCATCCAGTTTTGCATCACGGTTTTCAGCGCAGGTTTTCGGCTGGCAAACGCGTACAGCTGGTACATCAGCTCCATGTTATCTGGCGTGGTCACCTGGGAGCTGTAAATCATATCGGTAATGGCATCGCAGGCACCTCGCGCATCCGAAACACCCTCAAAAAAAGCCTGATACTGCCGCGACATGGTTTCAGTAAAACGGCTAAATGCCTCCATTAAAAGCTCATCTATTCCTGAAAAATAATAGGTCATAGAGCCCAACGGCACCTGAGCGATTTGCGCAATTTTACGGTGCGTAACCGCATGAATACCATGGGTTATTACCGCCTCCAGAGTAGCCAGAACTATTTTATCCCGCCGTTGCGGATCGTTCGCGCGTCGCACTGCATTTCCTCTCATTGCATTTGTGTACAAATGTACACAATCTTGTTAATGTTGTCTTTATTCCTCTTCTTTTTGGCTCGAATTTATGACCGGCACCTCATCACGCAAAGCCTTGAGACGTCGTACCCTGGCGCTTTTTACCTTTTTCTTTTTACCCGGTTTATTAATGGCTTCCTGGGCAACGCGTACCCCAGCCATCAGAGACACGCTCTCCATTTCAACAGCTGAGATGGGCGCGGTGCTGTTCGGGCTCTCTATCGGCTCGATGAGCGGCATTCTCTGTTCAGCCTGGCTGGTTAAACGATTTGGTACGCGCAATGTGATACGTACCACCATGTCATGTGCCGTGGTGGGAATGATGATCCTCAGCATGGCGCTCTGGTGGCATTCCGCATGGATATTTGCGTTTGGTCTTGGGGTTTTTGGCGCCAGCTTTGGCTCTGCAGAAGTCGCTATTAATGTCGAAGGGGCAGCGGTTGAGCGTGAAATGAATAAAACCGTGCTACCGATGATGCATGGCTTTTACAGTCTGGGAACACTGGCAGGCGCGGGTGTCGGTATGGCGCTTACCGCGTTCAGTGTGCCCGCCACTACGCATATTCTGCTGGCAGCTTGCGTCGCAATTGCCCCTATCTTTATCGCCATCAAAGCGATTCCTGACGGTACGGGTAAAAATGCCGCTGACGGCTCTCATTCCAGCGAAAAAGGGCTGCCATTTTACCGTGATATCCAGTTGTTGCTCATCGGCGTAGTGGTTCTGGCGATGGCATTTGCTGAAGGTTCCGCCAACGACTGGCTCCCGCTGCTGATGGTTGACGGACATGGTTTTAGTCCAACATCCGGTTCACTGATTTATGCGGGCTTTACCTTGGGTATGACCGTGGGACGATTTACCGGTGGCTGGTTTATCGACCGCTACAGCCGCGTTGCAGTGGTGCGCGCCAGTGCGCTGATGGGGGCGCTCGGAATTAGCCTGATTATTTTTGTCGATAGCGCCTGGATCGCAGGGGTGTCGGTCATTCTGTGGGGACTCGGCGCATCGCTCGGCTTCCCGCTGACCATTTCAGCGGCCAGCGACACGGGCCCTGATGCGCCAACCCGCGTGAGCGTGGTGGCAACCACGGGCTATCTGGCTTTCCTGGTTGGACCGCCGTTGCTGGGCTATCTGGGTGAGCACTACGGACTGCGCAGTGCAATGCTGGTTGTTCTGGCGCTGGTGATCCTGGCCGCCGTGGTGGCCAAAGCTGTCGCCAAACCAACATCAAACAGACAATCTGTTATGGAGAATAATTAATGGGTATCAAGCTGATTGCGGTAGACATGGACGGCACGTTTCTGAGTGACAATAAGACCTATAACCGCGAGCGGTTTATGGCCCAATATCACCAAATGAAAGCACGCGGTATCCGCTTTGTGGTCGCCAGCGGCAACCAGTATTACCAGCTGATCTCCTTTTTCCCCGAACTGGCTCACGAAATCTCATTTGTGGCGGAAAACGGGGGCTGGGTGGTCAGTGAAGGGGAAGATGTGTTTAACGGTGAACTGGCAAAAGAAGATTTTCATACCGTCGTGGAGCACCTGCTGACACGCACAGACATCGACATTATTGCCTGTGGGAAAAACAGCGCCTACACCCTGAAACAGTACAGCGATGAGTTAAAATCCGTTGCTGCGATGTACTATCATCGCCTGGAATTTGTAGACAACTTTGACAATATTAACGACGTTTTCTTCAAGTTCGGATTGAATATCTCAGACGATCGTATTCCCCACGTCCAGACGGCATTGCACGATGCGATTGGCGATATTATGGTTCCGGTTCATACAGGCTATGGCAGCATCGATTTAATTATTCCTGGCGTTCATAAAGCAAACGGCCTGCGCTTGCTGCAACAACGCTGGAATATTGCCGATGATGAGGTCGTCGTATTTGGCGATGGTGGAAATGATATTGAGATGCTACGTCAGGCGGGCTTTAGTTTTGCGATGGCAAATGCCAAAGACACCGTGGCCTCTGCGGCAAAATATCGCGCGGGTTCAAATAACGAAGAAGGCGTGCTGGATATTATCGACTGCGTACTGAAAAACGAAGCGCCGTTTACGCATTAACACAAACAGGTTCAATGCCTGATAGCGCACAGCTTATCAGGCATTGCCTTTTCTAGCCTTCCCGCGAATTTCCGACCTGTTTATCTTTCAGGAAGATAAACATCAGCAGCAGCCACAACACACCGCTTGCCAGATTAAACAGGCTGAACAAGCCATTCCCGCCTATCAGATACGCATGCTTACTCAATTCGATACCGACGGTAAAAATCAGCATCTGTAACATGCCCATCGCAGCGGAAACGGTCCCTTTACTCATATCGCTGGCAAACAGCGTCAGGCGCACCAGCCCGGCATTCGCCACACCGATACCAAACGCATATATGCTCAGACCCGCCGTCATCCACAAGTACGCATGGGAAGACACTACCGTTGCTGCTGCAGCGATAATCAACCCTACGGCAATGGGCCAGCCGCCCATGATGATCAGCGATCGCACGGTGCGTCGCGCAGTCAGACGTGCCAGCACCAGATTACCGGCAATCAGCGCACCAAAAATCGGCACCTGTAACAGGCCATATTCATAGCTGCTAAGCTGTTCGCCGCTGATGATGATAATGGGTGATTGTGCAATCCAGGCCAGCAATGGCAGGCTAACAAACCCCAGGGCCAGCGCACCCGCGACAAAGCGCACATTCTTGAGCACCAGCTTATAGTCTTTGCCCAGCGCTTTAATTGACAGCGTCTCGCCCAGACGGGTTGCGGTTTCAGGCATCGCGCGTTGCAGACCAAAAAAGGCGATTGCCGCCAGCACAGCAAACAGAACAAACATGCCTTCCCACGGGAGTACATGCACCCAGGCCGCGCCAACCAACGGCCCCAATAGGGGGGCAATCAACGCCACGTTCGCCATCAGTGCGGTAATCTTTATACAGACCGCCTCTTCAAACGACTCCTGAATAGCGGCATAGCCCACCGCGCCGATAAAGCACAGGCTGATCCCCTGCAAAAAACGCAGGAAAGTAAATTGTTCAATGTTCTGCGCAAACAGCGTGGCAAGGCAGGTCACAATGAACCACACCACGCCGGTTAACATCACCGGACGACGACCAATACGATCCGACAGCGGCCCTAACAACCACTGCAAAAACATGCCACCCGCCAGATACGCGGTCATGGAGGTGGGAACCCAATCTAATCCAGCCTGATATTGCTCCACCACCGCCAACATACCGGGTTGGATCATATCGTTGCCGATATAAGTAGAGAATTCGTAAAGTACCAGGCAGAGAGGGAATAGTAATGCCTGACGTCCCAAGCGGGCGCCCGAAGATAAACGGTTCTGCATGCAGTCTCTTAACTAATGAAAAAACGCGCAAAGTGTAATAAATGCGCCGGACTGGTGATAGTGAATTATGTGTTCTGAAAGCAAAATGCGCACATTTTTACACTCATTTTCACAATACTTTTCTGCTTTAAGGTTAATTTAAGTTGGCGCCGTTATCATGACGGATAGATCTCATTAATTGCATTAAAAATAGTCAGTTAACAGACAAATAAGACTAGACCGCTTTTTATCTCGTCAAAGCGATTTTATGCTCTCCCCACTATGGGACCCTTTTTAACGAACGCACTGAGTCTGGATGTTATGCTGGAAAATCTGAATAACTCGCTTTTTTACCTGATCAACGCGACGCCCGACTCTGCGCAATGGATGATCACGCTGGCCATTTTTATTGCCAAAGATCTGATCAGCATCGTACCGCTGATGGCGGTTGTGCTCTGGCTGTGGGGGCCGCGCAACCGCGTGACTGTTCAGCGCCAATTGGTGATCAAAATGGCGATCGCGTTGATCGTCGGTCTGACTATTTCATGGGTGATGGGACATGTGTTTCCGCACGATCGTCCGTTCGTTAACCATATCGGCTATAACTTCCTGCACCATGCAGCGGATGACTCTTTCCCAAGCGATCACGGTACGGTCATCTTTACCTTTGCTTTGGCGTTCTTATTCTGGCACCGCATCTGGTCCGGCGCACTGCTGATGGTCGTGGCCGTCGCGATTGCCTGGTCACGGGTTTACCTCGGCGTCCACTGGCCGCTGGATATGTTAGGTGGGTTACTGGCGGGGCTGATTGGCTGCCTGAGCGCTCAGATGTTCTGGCAACGCTTCGGCACAACTGTGTATCCCGGTTTGCAAACCTGCTACCGCACCTGCTTCGCCCTGCCCATCCGTAAAGGCTGGGTACGTGACTAACCCACGGTAAAGAGAGTAGTATTAGGCGCGCGATACTGAGCGCTTACTCTACTCACCAGGGGAACTATGGAAACACGACGCGACGAGCGTATTGGTCAATTGCTGCAGGCGCTAAAACGCAGCGATAAATTACACCTTAAAGAAGCCGCGACGCTGTTGGGCGTATCTGAGATGACCATCCGTCGCGATCTGAACAATAACGACGCCCCTGTTGTATTGCTCGGCGGTTATATTGTTCTGGAACCCCGCAGCGCCAGTCACTACTTAATTAGCGATCAAAAATCCCGTCTGGTGGATGAAAAACGTCGTGCCGCGCAGCAGGCCGCGAAGCTCGTCCAGGCGCATCAGACGCTCTTTTTTGACTGCGGCACCACCACGCCGTGGATCATTGAAGCGATTGATAATGAACTGCCCTTCACCGCAATCTGCTACTCACTGAACACGTTTCTGGTGCTACAGGAAAAACCGCAGTGCCGTGTCATTCTCTGTGGCGGTGAGTTCCATGCCAGCAATGCGATTTTCAAACCACTCGATTTCCAGGAAACGCTGAACAACCTGTGCCCGGATATCGCATTTTACTCGGCCGCTGGCGTTCACCCTGATAAAGGGGCTACCTGTTTCAATCTGGAAGAATTACCGGTTAAGCACTGGGCGATGTCGATGGCGCAGTACCACGTTCTGGTGGTAGATCACAGTAAGTTTGGGAAAGTGCGTCCCGCCAGGATGGGGGAATTGACGTGTTTTGATACCATCATCAGCGATAACCGCCCTGACGATGAATTTGTCGAGTACGCAAAAGCGCAGCGCATCAAGCTCATCTATTAAACTGACGCCGGATGGCGACGTTATCGCGTCTTTTCCGGCGTACGGTGTTGCCCTGATCGTTGGCCGGATAAGCGTTATCCGGCCATCACAGCGATTAAGAGAACCAGCCACCAAACCACTGGTGGAATTTCATCATCACAAAGTCCCACATCCGGCTAAAGAATCCGCCCTCTTCAACCGCTTCCATCACCATCAACGGACGCTGTTCGATCGATTTTCCATTAAGCTGGAAATCGATTGTCCCGACGACCTGGCCTTTCTTCAGCGGCGCGGTTAATTGCGGCTCAGTCAGGGTAAAGCTGGCTTTCAGATTTTTAAGCTGACCGCGCGGGATGGTCACAGAACCCCCTTCCCCGGCGCCCAGATTGACTTCACTCTTATCACCAAACCAGACGCGTTGGGTGATAAAGGTGGCATCAGGCTTGATCGGCGTGACCGTTTCAAAGAAGCGGAAGCCCCACGTCAGCAGTTTTTCCGACTCGTTGAAGCGAATACGATCGGTTTTTGCCCCCAGCACCACGGAGATCAAACGCATGTCGCCCTGGGTAGCGGAAGCCACCAGGTTGTAACCCGCGCCGGTCGTCGTACCCGTTTTCATCCCATCCACATTCAGGTTGGTACTCCACAACAGGCGGTTGCGGTTCGGTTGGCGGATTTTATTAAAGGTAAATTCTTTCTCTTTATGGATGGCGTACTCTTCCGGCACATCGTGAATTAACGCTTTACCCAGCAAGGCCATATCACGCGCGGTGCTGAACTGTCCTGGCGCATCCAGACCATGTACTGTCTGGAAAGTGGTATTGGTCAGTCCCAGTTTTTGCGCATAACCGTTCATCAAACCAATAAAGGATTCCTGGCTACCGGCCACGTAATCTGCCAGCGCGATACAGGCATCATTACCTGACTGAATGATCACGCCTTTATTCAGATCAGAAACAGCAACCTGATCGCCAGGCTTCAGGAACATCACCGACGAGCCGCGCAGAGCCGGATTCCCCGTTGCCCAGGCGTCTTTCCCTACGGTGACCATATCGGTCAGATTAATTTTCCCGGCCTTCAGCGCCTGACCCACCACATAGCTGGTCATGATCTTGGTCAGACTGGCTGGATCCAGTTTCTCATCGGCATTGCCTTCCGCCAGCACTTTACCGCTGGCGTAATCCATTAAGATCCACGCCCGCGCATCCACGCTCGGCGGGGCCGTTGGCTGCTCTACCGCCTGTGCGGTCGGCGCAAAAAGGAATAAGAGTGCGGAACCTGCAGCAAAGCTGCGAAGGAGAGAGAAGTATTGCGTCATAAATGCCACCCGAGTATCCATTCCAAAAAACCACGTCATACACACCATGTTTACACAAACTGCATTGGCTCACCCACGCAGAAGAAGCCTGATGGATGACGTGTAAAATAAGTGCGGTGAGTAATAACGCACTAACGAGCTTAAAGAAACCGTAAGTTGGTAAAGTTTTTAAAGTTTATGCAATAACGCCACGCTGCGCTGTACTGATCACGATTTTTTTATCGGTTGTTGCGTAAATATTAGGTTTAACCCACCATGTGAGCTTGTCAGATGCCAAATGCAGCCAATGAGCTGCTCTATTAATTTGCGGGGTTACTATGATTACACTGTGGGGTCGAAATAATTCGACCAACGTAAAAAAAGTGTTGTGGACGCTCGAAGAACTGGAACTACCGTATAACCAAATTTTGGCTGGCGGGCAATTTGGCATTAACCACGATGCCGATTATCTGGCAATGAACCCTAACGGCCTGGTCCCGCTGCTTCGCGATGATGAAACCGACGTGTTGCTGTGGGAATCCAATACCATCGTCCGCTATCTGGCAGCCCAGTACGGGCAAAAGCGTTTGTGGATTGATGCACCGGCAAAACGCGCTGAGGGCGAAAAGTGGATGGACTGGGCTAACCAGACATTAAGTCCCGCGCATCGGGTTATTTTATTTGGACTGGTCAGAACCCCGGTTGAACAACGCGACCAGGCGGCCATCGATGCCGGCGCGAAGGTGTGCGATAACCTGTTCAGTATTCTCGACGACGCGCTGGCTAACCAGACGTGGTTTTCCGGGGCTGAATTTGGTACCGGCGATATTGCCGTCGCACCGTTCATCTATAACCTGTTTAACGTCGGTCTGAACTGGACACACCGACCTCATCTCGAACGCTGGTATCAGCAGCTCACTGAGCGTCCGGCATTCCAGAAAGTGGTCATGATCCCGGTCAGTTAATCGCATCAACACCATCGCACTCAGGGACTGACCTTGAGTAACTCCCCGTCGGACTCGTCGGTTAACACATACAAATAGCCATCGGGTCCGACGCGCACGTCACGAATGCGCTTACCTCTATCCTGTAAAAGGCGTCCATCCTCCGTCACCTTATTGCCCTTAACGCTGAGCACAATCACATCTTGTTCTTTCAGCGCGCCAATAAACAGCTTCTGCTGCCACTGCGGGAAAGTAGCACTGTGATAAAAAGCCATTCCACTCACCGCCGGGGATTTTTCCCAGTAAAAAACAGGCTGCTCCGTTCCGGCAACAATTTTTCCCTGCGCTTCCGGAATTTTAAAACCACTGTAATTCACGCCCCAGGTCGCTATCGGCCAACCGTAGTTTTTGCCTTTTTCAGGGATATTAATTTCATCTCCACCGCGCGGACCATGTTCATTCAACCACAGCGTATTGCTCCAGGGATTCATCGCCATACCCTGCGGGTTACGGATCCCATATGACCAGATTTCAGGGCGCGCGCCCGTCTGGTTCACAAAAGGATTGTCCGCCGGGATTTTGCCCTGGTCGGTCAGGCGCACAACCTTCCCCTGCAATTTATCGAGATCCTGAGCCGTTGAGCGCTGGTTGTTCTCACCGAGACCAATAAACAGGTAACCTTTTCCATCAAACACCATACGGCCGCCAAAATGGTTGCCGGTTGAGAGCTTAGGCATTTGGCGAAAGACTGTCTGAAATCCTTCCAGATGCCTGAGATCATCACTCAGTCGTCCATAGCCCACCGCTGTACCCGCTTTTCCTTCGCGGTCCGCTTCTGCGTAACTGAGCCAGACCCGACGCGAGTGCTCAAAATCCGGCGCCAGCACCACGTCCAGTAAGCCCCCTTGCCCGTTAGCCCAAACCTTTGGCACACCGGTCAGCGGATCAGAAAGTCCTTTGCCAGATTGCCAGTGTCGAAGCTGCCCTCCCCGAAGCGTAATCAGCATGCCGCGATTGTCGGGTAAAAATGCTAATGACCAGGGATGGTCAAGTTTAGTTTGCAGCACTTCCACCTTTACGGCGGGCAGTTCTGCACTGGCATAAGGGGAAAGTAAGGCGATTGAGGAAACCCAGAGAAATAATCGACGCATAACACCTCCTGAATGGTTCTGCATAAAGCGTAGCCAGCAAGAGGGAGATAACCCGCTACTTTTACATAATCTTGACGAAAAGGGGGAGCGCCCTCCCCCTGATTCAGACGTGCTCCAGCGTTGCGTAATTCTGCAAACTCTGGATGCTCAGCGTCAGCGTTGTCAGGCAGTTTTCAAGTTTCTCTGCGTTAACGGCGATAAATGTCGGGCAATCGTGATGCCCGCTCATCAGGCAAACGGCAGCGGCGGCTAATGCTCCTTCAGCACGTCGAAGGGCATTCCACTCTTCCTGATCAAGATGCATACCGTGAAGTTGTGATTGATCGTGTAGTTCGCGATTCAGTTCAAAAAAATTATCACGCAGACGATCGCTCTCGCTGACTGACATGTAGCCTTTCGCTTTCCTCAACAACAGATAAGCGGCAAGATCGATACGGGCGTTTATCAACTTGTTGAGAAGATCGGTTCTCAGTCTGTCAACAACCATACTTTGTTCCTCCTCTTTCCAACTCTGGTGCAACTTAATAGTATGGTTGTTTTTTGAACAATTTGATGTCCCACATCAATAAAGCCTAATTGATTAACATAATTTACAATGTTACAACTTCACACGGTGTAAGGGCTGTACTTAGAGGGGGCCCATCTCTGACTTACCGGCCATTTTTTGCTATATCTTCTGTGATGACTGCCGCGGCGCTAACAATGAGGGGACTATGTCAAAAGCAAATGATGCAGAGAAAATACGCACGCTATCAAAAATCGATCTGAATCTGCTGACCATTTTCTGCCTGATCTATAGCGTTGGCAGCATCAGCAGGGTCGCTGATATGCTGAATATTTCCCCCTCGGCCGTCAGTCAGTCGTTAAGAAAGCTGCGTGAACTGATGGGAGATAATTTATTTGTTCGTAGCGGTAATGCACTGTTACCGACCGTCTATTCCGATGAACTTTATGACAATACGATCCCAATTATCGACAAACTGTCACTCCTGATGCCCCACTCCTCCCCGGTCGCCAAAAAAAGACTGACGCTGTATACCGAATCGTTTATTTCCCCTATCGTTATTCCCGATGTCACCGCAAAAATGATCAATAACGATACAGACGTCAGTCTTCTGCATCTTACTGCCGATTTGAATGAGCAGAGCATTATCGAACTGTTAAATATGCGGCAGGCGGACGTTGTTTTTTCGACTTTTTCCGTTGAGTCTGGAGGCATCTCCTGCCAAAAAATCTGTGATATGCGCCTGGTGCTGGCCGCCTCGCAGAATAATACATTGTATGGTCATTCGATCAGTGAAGAGATGTTCAGAAACGCGAATCTGGTAGGCTACAATACAAAGAATGAAAAGATTATTTACCACAGAAGTATTGTGGATAAAAAATTCAGAACCGGTGAACGCTGCCTGTTAACGTCATCTTTTACATCAATACTCACAATTGTCTCTACGACCCATTGCTTAGGCGTGATCCCGGAAAAAGTATTCGAAACGCACGCCCATCTTTATGGATTAAAAAAAATAAACACCCCGTTCCCGTTACCGCAATTTAGTTTATTTGCTTCCTCACGCAAAGAAACGAATACCCATAAAATTTTGTCGCCTATTCTCGCTGATTTACAAACCTCTTCCCTGTCCTGATCACCAGAGAAGAGGTTTATCCTGGTGAGGGTTTATACGTGAATTTTCGCAATGCGCCAGATATGGTCGGCATATTCCTGAACCGTTCTGTCCGACGAAAAATAGCCCATATTGGCAATATTGTGCATTGTTTTCGTCGTCCACTCCCGGGGATGGCGATACAGTTCATCAACCGCATCCTGACAATCTACATAACGACGATAATCCGCCAGCACCTGATAATGATCGCCAAAGTTAATTAATGAATCCAGGATGTTTCTGTACCGTGCCGGCTCCTGCGGGCTGAACACGCCGGTGCCAATTTGAGTCAATACCTGATGCAACTCAGCATCTTTCTCAAAAAGGGTTCTCGGATCGTAGCCTTCACGTCGCAGGGTTTCGACCTCCTGCGCGGTATTGCCAAAGATAAAGATATTATCTTCCCCGACATATTCCCGCATCTCGATATTCGCCCCATCCAACGTACCGATAGTCAACGCGCCATTCAGGCCAAACTTCATGTTGCTGGTCCCGGAAGCTTCAGTACCTGCCAGTGAAATCTGCTCAGAAAGATCTGCCGCCGGAATAATCAGTTGTGCCAGGCTAACGCTGTAATCCGGTATAAACACGACCTTCAGTTTGCCGCCAATTTGCGGGTCATTGTTGACCCACTGCGCCACATCGTTAATTAAACGAATAATTTGTTTCGCCATGTAATACGACGAGGCGGCTTTACCCGCAAAGATATTCACACGAGGAACCCAGTCAGCATCCGGTGCGGCTTTAATGCGGTTATAACGGGTAATCACGTGGAGTACATTCATCAATTGCCGTTTGTACTCATGAATGCGCTTTACCTGCACATCAAACAGCGCATCAGGATTGACCACCACACCAAATCGCGTCGCAATATGGTGCGCCAGGCGCTGTTTGTTTTCTCGCTTCGCACGGCGTACCGCCTCATTGACGGACGGATAATCAATATACTGTTTCAGCTCACCAAGCTGGAGGAGTTTGGTCCGCCAGGTATGACCGATATTCTCATCCAGCACTCGGGCGAGCGGCGGATTAGCCAGCGCCAGCCAACGACGCGCCGTAACGCCATTCGTCACATTGGTAAAACGCAGCGGGAAAATACGCGCAAAATCCGCAAACAGTGATTCCGTCATCAACTTTGAATGTAATGCCGACACGCCATTCACTTTGTGACTGACCACAACGGCCAGCCAGGCCATGCGCACTACGCGCCCATTCGTCTCATCAATTAACGACACACGCTGTAATAAATCACTCTCACCTAGATACTTTTCACTCACGGATTTCAGAAAACGATCGTTAATTTCAAAAATAATTTGTAAATGACGGGGCAGAATTCGGCTCAACATGTCTACCGGCCATGTTTCCAGCGCCTCGCTCATCAGAGTGTGATTGGTATAGGAGAAAATCTGACAGGTCACATCAAACGCATCGTCCCAGGCATATTGATGCTGATCGATCAACAAACGCATCAGTTCAGGGATCGCCAGTACCGGATGGGTATCATTAAGATGGATAGCGATCTTATCTGCCAGATTATGGTAGGTTTTGTGGAGCTGATAATGGCGGCTCAGAATGTCCTGAATAGTGGCGGATGCCAGAAAATAGGCCTGGCGCAAACGCAGTTCACGTCCAGCATCGGTTGAGTCGTCCGGGTACAGCACCCGCGAAATTCTTTCAAAGTGGTATTTGTTTTCCACCTCAACAGCAAAATCATCATTCAGTTGAAGGTTGCCTGAATTCACTTCGCTGTTAACCTGCACATTCCACAAACGCAATGTATTCGTTGTGTCCGTCGCATAACCAGGCACGATTTGATCGTGCGCGACGGCCAGAATATCCTCGGTGTCCACCCAACGGGTTTTGCGTCCTTCGTGCTGAACACGGCCACCGAAACGCACTTTATAATGCGTGTTGTGCCGTTTGAATTCCCATGGATTGCCATACTCCAGCCAATAATCCAGAGACTCCTTTTGCACCCCATTAACGATATTTTGTTTGAACATACCGTAGTTATAACGGATACCGTACCCGCATCCCGGTAGCCCCAGCGTGGCCAATGAATCCAGGAAACAGGCAGCCAGACGCCCAAGGCCGCCATTGCCTAATCCCGGATCATTTTCTTCGTCGATCAGCTCTTCCAGCTCAAGTCCCATCGCTTCAAGCGCGCTGTTAACTTCATCGTATATCCCCAATGAAAGCAGCGCATTCGACAGGGTGCGGCCAATTAAGAACTCCATCGACAGGTAATAAACCTGACGGGCATCCTGAGAGAATTGCGCCCGATTGGAACGGTGCCAACGTTCCACCATTCTGTCTCGTACGGCATACAGCGTTGCATTTAACCACTCCCGTTTCGTGGCGATTGCGGGATCTTTGCCAATAGTAAATAACAGTTTATTAGCAATATCATCTCTGAGTTTATCGACATCAGAATCTACGGTGACCGGAAGTGGCGAAATATACATATAACGTTACCTTTCAGAATATTATAGGATAAGTCATAGACAGATGAATTATTTAAATTTCGGTTTGCGAGCGTCAAACTTTTTCAGGATGATTTCGTGGCGGGTAATATAATTTAATTCTGACATTAAAACACGCCAACTTAAACCTGTAGCGAGAGAAATATAATATAAACTCACACCGTTTGAATAAAGGGTTTTAGCCATTTCAAGTTTTGACTGTAAAACAATATCTTTCAAATCTAACCTCATTGTTAACGCTCGACGAAATAAATTTACGACAATATATTTCTATAGCCAAGAAGTGACACTTAAAGCCGGAATTAGACTCGCTAAACACCTTTTGCGATGGATACACAAATTGTGGGTATTTCTCTTTATTCCCTGCGTCTTATGCGCATCAGATATAGATGTAGTGTGAAGGCATCTGTATAATCCCCCGATTACGAGCAATGTACAGTATAAGAAAATGGCAAAAATTGGTTTTATATCACTAGGTTGTCCGAAAAACCTCGTCGATTCCGAGCGCATCCTGACTGAACTTCGCACTGAAGGTTATGATGTTGTGCCAAGTTACGACGATGCGGATATGGTTATCGTTAACACCTGCGGCTTTATCGACAGTGCTGTCCAGGAATCCCTGGAAGCGATTGGTGAAGCACTGAACGAAAACGGCAAGGTGATTGTCACCGGTTGTCTGGGCGCGAAAGTCGATCAGATCCGTGAAGTTCACCCAAAGGTACTGGAAATCACCGGACCGCACAGCTACGAGCAGGTTCTGGAACACGTTCACCATTACGTCCCCAAACCGAAGCACAATCCGTTCCAGAGCCTGGTTCCTGAACAGGGTGTTAAACTGACCCCGCGTCACTATGCCTATCTGAAAATATCTGAAGGCTGCAACCACCGCTGCACGTTCTGCATCATTCCGTCCATGCGTGGCGATTTGGTCAGCCGTCCTATTGGCGATGTGCTCAGCGAAGCCAAACGTCTGGTGGATGCCGGTGTAAAAGAGATCCTCGTGATCTCCCAGGACACGTCGGCCTACGGCGTAGATGTGAAGCACCGTACCGGTTTCCATAACGGCGAGCCGGTAAAAACCAGTATGGTTGACCTGTGCGAACAGTTGTCAAAACTGGGGATCTGGACCCGTCTGCACTATGTTTACCCGTATCCACACGTCGATGACGTTATTCCGCTGATGGCGGAAGGTAAAATCCTGCCGTATCTGGACATCCCACTGCAGCATGCCAGCCCGCGCATTCTTAAACTGATGAAGCGCCCGGGCTCCGTGGACAGACAATTAGCGCGCATTAAACAGTGGCGTGAAATCTGCCCTGAGCTGACCCTGCGCTCAACATTTATTGTCGGTTTCCCGGGTGAAACAGAAGAAGATTTCCAGATGCTGCTCGACTTCCTGAAAGAAGCGCGCCTGGATCGCGTCGGCTGCTTTAAGTACAGCCCGGTTGAAGGCGCAACGGCGAATGACCTGCCGGATCAAATCCCGGAAGAGGTGAAAGAAGAGCGCTGGAACCGCTTTATGCAACTGCAGCAGCAGATCTCTGCTGAACGCTTGCAGGAAAAAGTGGGTCGCGAAATCATGGTCATCGTTGATGAAGTTGACGAAGAAGGCGCCATTGGTCGTAGCATGGCAGACGCACCTGAAATCGACGGCGCGGTCTATCTGAACGGCGAAACGGCGGTTAAACCCGGCGATATTATCCGCGTGAAGGTCGAAAACGCAGACGAATACGATCTGTGGGGCTCTCGCGTCTAACGTGTTGAATGCCCGGTGAGTTCACCGGGCATTTGGCCTGATAATGATGCAAACGTGTCTTATCAGGCCTGCATGTTATCCCTTAATCTTCGGATCCAGCGCGTCGCGCAGCCCATCCCCCAGTAAGTTAAACGCCAGCACCGTCAGAAATATCGCCACCGCCGGGAAAATCGCTACGTGCGGCGCGATCACCATATCGGCACGCGCTTCGTTAAGCATTGCTCCCCACTCCGGTGTCGGCGGTTGTGCGCCTAATCCCAGGAATGACAGACTCGCCGCAGAAATAATCGACGTCCCGATACGCATGGTAAAAAAGACCACAATCGAGGAGACCGTTCCGGGCAGAATATGGTTGAAAATGATGGTGGTATCGCTCGCACCGATACTGCGCGCCGACTCAATAAACGTCTGTTGCTTGAGCACCAGCGTATTTCCGCGCACCAGACGCGCAAAGGCGGGAATAGAGAAGACAGCAACCGCAATAATAACGTTCGCAATGCCGCTTCCCAGCACCGCGACCACCGCAATTGCCAGCAAAATCCCCGGAAAAGCGAATAACACATCGCAAACCCGCATAATCAGCCGATCCCACCAGCCTTCGTAATAGCCGGCCAGCAGGCCCAAAACCGTTCCTATCGCCGCGCCGATAAAGACGGCAAAAACCCCCGCCGCTAACGAGATTTGCGCACCGACCAGTACGCGGCTGAAAATATCCCTGCCCAACGAATCGACGCCAAACCAGTGCAGCATCGACGGCCCGTCATTGAGGCGGTCATAATCAAAGTAGTTCTCGGCATCAAATGGCGTCAGCCAGCGGGCAAAAATCGCCACCAGAATCAGAGCCAGCACAAATAACCCCGCGATCATCGCCACATGCTGACGACGAAAGCGACGCCAGAACTCATGCCACGGCGTACGGATCTGCTCTGGCTTAACGAGGGGCATCGCATTTAAAATCGCCTGTCGGCGCCAGTTTAAAAATCGCATCCTTACTTATACCTGATAGCCGGATTAATGGCGGCGTAGAGCACATCCACCACTAAATTAATAAGAATAAACTCCAGAGAAAACAACAGCACCTCAGCCTGAATGACCGGGTAATCTCGCATTTCAACCGAGTCCACTAACAGCCGCCCGAGCCCTGGCCAGTTGAACACTTTCTCCACCACAATAGAGCCGCCAAGCAAAAAGCCGAACTGCAGCCCCATCATCGTGACCACGGGGATCATCGCGTTACGCAGACCGTGTTTTAACACCACCCAGGTCTCGCTCACCCCTTTCGCACGAGCCGTGCGCATATAATCTTCACTGAGTACATCAACAAACGACGCGCGGGTAAAACGTGCCAATACCGCTGACACCGCTGCCCCCAGCGTGATAGAGGGAAGGATGTAGTGCAGCCAGGTGTCGGCGCCAACGGTCGGTAACCAGCCCAGCTCAACGGAGAATATCTGCATGAGCAGCATACCGAGCGCAAACGCCGGGAAAGAGATTCCCGTCACCGCCAGTGTCATACTCAACCTGTCCGGCCAGCGATTACGCCATACCGCGGCGATAATCCCTGCCGTCATCCCAAATAAAACCGCCCACGCCATACTGGCTATCGTCAACCACAGCGACGGCATAAAACGACTGGCAATCTCTTCAGAAACCGGGCGACGGGAAACCATCGACGTCCCGAAATCGCCTTGCAAAACATTGGTAATGTAATGCCAGAACTGAACGTGCAGCGGCTGATCCAGGCCCAATTGCTGACGTACCAGCTCAATAACCTGCGCATCTGCTTCCGGCCCGGCAATCAAACGGGCAGGATCGCCGGGCAGCAGGTGCACAAATAAGAACACCAGCACGGCGACGATCAACAGGGTTGGAATTAACCCCAGCAGGCGCTTGAAAACATAGTTAAGCATCAGACTCCCTTCGGCGGCTCCGTGGTTCAGGAGCCGCATGAATAGCTTATTTCAAATCCGCATCATCAAAACTAAACCCGGTGTCCGGCATGATCCAGAACCCGGTCAAATTCGTACTGTGCGCCGAGATCAGTTTCTCCACCACCAGCGGGATCCACGGCGACTCTTTCCAGATGATATCCTGCGCATCTTTATACAACCGCGCTTTTTCAGCCGGATCGTTGGTCTGCAATGCCGCCGCTAAGTCGCTGTCCACCTGCTTATTACTGTAGAACGCCGTATTAAACAGCGTGGGTGGCCAGTTTTGTGAGGCAAACAGCGGTGACAGCGCCCAGTCAGCTTCGCCCGTAGACGCCGACCAGCCGGTGTAGAACATGCGAACCCCACTCTCTTTTTGCGCTTTCCCTTCGACTTCCGCAGCACGTTGTCCGGCATCCATCGCCGTCACCTGTGCCTTAATGCCCACCTGCGCCAACTGCTGCTGCGTAAATTGCAGCACTTTCTGCGCAGTACTGTGGTTATGTGAAGACCACAACGTGGTGGTAAAACCGTTAGGGTAACCCGCCTCTTTCAGCAACTCGCGCGCTTTCGCCGGATCGTAAGGCCACGGCGTATAGCTTTGTGCGTAAGCAATCGCTGGCGGAAGTACACCCGTCGCAGGTGTCGCGTAACCGGCGAAAGCGACTTTCACCAGCGCCTGTCGGTTGATCGCATAATTCAGCGCCTCGCGAACTTTTGGATTATCGAACGGTTTTTGCGTGACGTTCATACTGATATAGCGCTGCATAATTGACGGGCTGGCCACCAACTGCAGATTTTTATTCTTAGCCAGCAACGCCGCCTGCTCGTAAGGAATCGGGAAAGCAAACTGCGCTTCGCCCGTCTGCAACATCGCCGCACGGGTATTGTTGTCCGTCACCGGACGCCAGGTAATGGTATCAAGCTTTGGCAAACCCTGCTGCCAGTAGCCCGCAAACTTCTTCACCTTAACAAAATCGGTCTGATTCCAGGTCTCAAGCTGATACGGTCCGGTTCCTACAGGATGGAAACCAATGTCCTTCCCGTATTTCGCCAGTGCTGCCGGAGAAATCATCGCTGTCGCCGGATGCGCCAGAATATTGATAAACGCAGAGAACGGCTGCTTGAGCGTAATCCTCACCGTAGACGGATCAACAACCTCGGTTTTATCGATATTCTTATACAGGTTATAGCGTTTAAGGTGGTTTTCCGGGTTGCTGGCCCGATCCAGGTTAGCTTTTACCGCTGCCGCATTAAAGTCAGTCCCATCCTGGAACTTCACACCCTGACGCAGTTTTACGCTATAGATCAGACCATCGTCGGAAACGGAGTAACTCTCCGCCAACACATTTTTCAGCTTCATCTCTTTATCAAGACCAAACAGGCCTTGATAAAACGACTTTGCCACCGCCTGTGACAGCGTGTCGTTCGCGTCATACGGATCGAGCGTGGTGAAATTCGATCCTACCGCCACCACCACATCTTTGGCCGCCCAGGAAGGGGATGCGGCCAGCGCAGAGGCGACCCCCAGAGCAACCAGCCATTTACGAGCAACAATTTGTGTCATGTTATTCTCCTGAACCCTGCCTGCCTGTTATAAACGCGAAAGCGCATTTTCCGGTTGCGGACGCGCAACATAGTGCCCCGGCCCCACGAGCTGTAGTGCAACGGGGGGGATCTCTTCACCGCGTTTGCGGATATTACTGGGGATGTCATCCGACAGCAGCACGCGCTGTGGCCTGTGATGTGACGGATCGGCGACCGGTACTGCCGCCAATAATTTACGTGTATAGGGATGCTGCGGATTTTCAAACACCGCCCGCCGCGTCCCGATCTCAACAATCTGCCCAAGATACATCACGGCCACACGGTGACTGATACGCTCGACCACCGCCATATCGTGGGAAATAAACAGATAGGCAATGCCCATTTCTCGCTGCAGATCGAGCAACAGGTTAATGATCTGCCCACGAATAGAAACATCCAGCGCAGACACCGACTCATCGGCAATAATCACTTTCGGATTGAGTGCCAACGCCCGGGCTATGCAGATGCGCTGACGCTGACCGCCAGAAAATTCGTGCGGATAACGCCAGGCATGTTCAGGAAGCAACCCAACACGCTCGAGCAACCACGCCACGCGTTTTGCCGCGGCTTCTCCCTGCAGCAAGCCATGAACGCGCAGCGGTTCCAGAATGGAATACCCAACCGTCTGGCGCGGATCGAGTGAGGCATAAGGATCCTGGAAGATAAACTGGATATCCCGGCGCAGCGGTTGAAGTTTGCTGGTCGCCAGCGAATCTATACGTTGTCCATTGAAGGTGATCTCACCACGCTGAGACTCGACCAGACGCAACAATGCCCGGCCGGTGGTGGATTTACCGCAGCCCGACTCCCCCACCAGCGAAAGCGTTTCGCCCGGCCAAAGATCAAAGCTGACATTTTCCACCGCATGTACTTCGCGGGTGACACGATTAAGAATCCCGCTGCGCAATGGAAAACGCGTCACCAGATTGCGTACCTGCAAAATCGGCTCGCCTTCGACTACGGTGTCCTGCTCAGTCTGCGGTTCAATATGGTCAGGATCATGCAGTGAAATGAGAGGAAAACGACGCGGAAAGTCGTGTCCGTTCATGGCCCCGAGTTGCGGCACAGCAGCCAGAAGCGCTTTGGTATAAGGATGTTGCGGCGCATGAAAGATCTGCTCAACGCTGCCGGTTTCCACCGCTTCGCCTTGATACATCACCAGCACACGATCGGCAATATCAGCAACCACGCCCATATCGTGAGTGATAAAAATCACGCCCATGGACATATCCTGCTGCAACACTTTAATCAGTTGCAGGATCTGCGCTTGAATCGTGACATCCAGCGCGGTTGTCGGCTCATCAGCAATCAATACAGCCGGGCGGCACGACAGCGCCATGGCAATCATCACCCGCTGGCGCATACCGCCGGAAAGCTGATGGGGAAAACGAGACAAAATAGCTCTCGATTCGGGTATCCGCACCTGATCGAGCATGCGTTTCGCCTCTGCCATCGCCTCTTCACGGCTGGCTCCCTGGTGTAAGCGGATTGACTCGGCAATTTGCTCGCCAACGGTAAACACCGGATTGAGCGAGGTCATCGGCTCCTGAAAGATCATGGCGATATCCGCACCGCGCACATGGCGCATCTGCGAAGCGCTCTGCTCACTCAACTCAATGACCTGCCGGTTACGCCGTCGCAGCAACATTTCATCGCAGCTGACTTCCCCGCCTGACTGTTCAAGCAATCGCATTAGCGATAACGCCGTTACCGATTTCCCCGAGCCGGACTCGCCAACAATCGCCAACGTTTCCCCACGTTTCAGGCGAAAAGAGAGGTCGCGTACCGCCGTGATACGCTGCTGCTCTTGCTTGAAAGCAATATTCAGATTGCTGACGGCCAGAACATCGCTGGCATCAAGCTCATCACTGTGTGGCAACGGTATCTCCTTTCTCCCGGTAAATACCGGTGGTTGGCGTATCGCCAGCGTATCCCCAGGCACGGTACATGCCTTCACTGTTAAACGGTAAGGCGACGTTGCCTTCGTGATCGATAGCAATGAGCCCACCGCTACCGCCCAGTGCCGGTAATTTTTCCATCACCACACGTTCGCAGGCCTCTGATAAGCTCAGGCCGCCATAATCCATCAGCGCGGCGATGTCATATGCCGCCAGCGCACGAATAAATACCTCGCCGGTACCGGTACAAGAGACGGCAACACTGGCGTTATTGGCATAACATCCCGCGCCGACCAGCGGACTGTCTCCGACACGCCCCGGCAGTTTATTGGTCATCCCACCGGTCGATGTCGCCGCCGCCAGATTACCGAATTGATCCAGCGCGACCGCGCCAACGGTTCCCATTTTGTTGCTTTCATCGAGCGGAGTACCGCTATGGTCAAGTACGGTTTCACCCGCTTCACGCGCCGCCAGCAGTTGCGCATAACGTTCCGGTGTAGAAAAAATATCCGCAGATACGCGCGTCATTCCCTGCGCAATAGCAAAATTCTCCGCCCCTTCGCCAACCATCATCACATGTGGGCTGAGCTCCATCACCAGCCGCGCCGCGAGGACCGGATTGCGTAAGTGGCGAATACCGGCGACGGCACCTGCTTTAAGCGTATTACCGTCCATCACGCACGCATCCAGCTCATGGGTTTCGTCACGGGTAAAGACAGCGCCGATTCCGGCATTAAACAGCGGACATTCTTCCAGCAATCGCACGGCCTCAGTGACGACATCCAGCGCGCTCTGCCCCGCCTCAAGCATACGTTGTCCCACCTCAACGATATCTGACAGCGCCTGAATGTAGCGTAACTCCTGCTCCTGACTTAGCTGTGAGCGGGTTATTGCGCCAGCACCGCCGTGAATTGCAATGACTGCTTTGCCCATTTTTATCGTCCATTAAGATGGCAGTTATCGGGTTATAAATATCAGAATTTCTGTGAGTTATTGATTCGATTTTTGACTATAGAAAGATGCAGACGTCATGTAAAGGTAAAGGCCCGCCCCTCGGAACCGATCCAATCAGGGAATGCAGATGTGTTAAACAGGAAAGATATCTCTCGACGCTGTTGAATAAACGACTAGAGCAGCCCGGTAATCTGTTTTTTTGCATAAAACACAAAGCGTTCTACAGACGGCATAGATACTGCCCAGTCCTGTTGGGTCAACCCCAGATATTCCGAACGCGCAGCGTGTAGTATGTCAGCATGTTCAACGGGTAATTGCGGCAGGAGCCAGGACGCGGCCTCATCTTTAGCGACAATATTGCCCGTCACAACGCTATACCAGATACGCGCCAGCGCAAGGATGATATTACGCTCGTCCCCCAGTAAATCCGCCGGTTCCTGCCACAGTTCAAGGGTATGGCGAAAGGTCTGCAATAAATCACTTTCAGGCACGACGTTAAATAACGTCTCAGCGCGCTCACCGAACAGCGGTACACTGACGTGGCGGGCTTGTGTCAGCAGAATGGAAAGATCAGGATCTGTCTGCGCAGGTTCAAAAATTCCAGCGTGGATATCGTCACGCAACCATTCACCAAATTGCATTTCCCTCACCGGTGGGAATCGCCAGGGTACTATCTGCGAATACAGAACAACGGTCACTTCCAGCGCGCGATAGCGCTCAGAGGTACCGGGTGGTGCCGAAATGGTCAGCAAATCCTGCATCAGTTTTTTTCTTTGCCAGTCATTCATGGGATTGCGTAGGGTAACCAACAAATCAATGTCGCTTTGGGGTTTTAAGCCGCTTTCAACCGCAGAACCATATAAATGGATGGCAACGAGATCCCCGTCGATAATCTGGCGGATAAGTGTGCTAGCGGCATTCACCTGCCCTCGAATTGCGTCCGGTATATTCTTTGTCATGTTTTCCCCTGGCTCAAACAGCGTTTCTTTACCCGACAGGGTGATGAGCTTACCGTTATTTTTCGCTTTCTGCTTGCCTCAGCCGGCAGCACAGGTTGACGTCAATAAAATAACGCTAAGCCGGAGGTGGCATACTGCCCGCGTTCATTTTCTGACATAATGACCGGATTCGATTTTGCCCCGCAGGAGTCTTCTCATGGAATTTACCGCCGGACTGATGCCGCTTGAAACGGCTCTCTCTCAAATGCTTTCGCGTGTTACCCCACTCACCGCCGTCGAAACGCTGCCGCTGGTTGAATGCTTCGGACGTATTCTGGCAACCGACGTTGTTTCTCCCATTGACGTACCGGGATTCGATAACTCGGCAATGGACGGCTATGCGGTACGTGTGGCCGATGTGGAGTCCGGCCAGCCGCTCACAGTGGCAGGCAAAGCCTTTGCCGGTCAGCCTTTTCATGGCGAATGGCCTGCGGGTACCTGCATTCGTATTATGACTGGCGCGCCGGTTCCTGCGGGTTGCGAAGCTGTGGTCATGCAGGAACAAACAGAACAAACTGACGACGGCATTCGTTTTACCGCTGGTGTACGCAGCGGACAAAATATTCGTCTTCGCGGCGAAGATATCGCCAACGGCGCGGTCGTCTTTCCCGCAGGAACGCGCCTGACAACCGCTGAACTGCCTGTTCTGGCCTCACTGGGTATCGCCGATGTGTCCGTGGTACGCAAAGTGCGCGTGGCCGTATTCTCCACCGGGGATGAATTACAGTTGCCCGGCCAGCCGCTGGGGGATGGACAGATCTATGACACCAATCGTCTAACCGTACATCTGATGCTGCAACAGTTGGGTTGTGAAGTCATTAATTTGGGTATTATCCGCGACGATCCAAACGCGCTACGTGCGGCGTTTATCGAAGCCGACAGTCAGGCCGATGTGGTCATTAGCTCCGGCGGTGTGTCCGTGGGCGAGGCGGATTACACCAAAACGATTCTGGAAGAACTCGGTGAAATCGCTTTCTGGAAACTGGCGATCAAACCTGGCAAGCCGTTTGCTTTCGGTAAACTGAGCAATAGCTGGTTTTGCGGCCTGCCAGGAAATCCAGTTTCTGCAGCGCTTACGTTTTATCAACTTGTGCAGCCGCTTTTGGCGAAACTCAGCGGCAACACTGCCAGCGGACTGCCTCCGCGCCAGCGTGTACGCACCGCATCACGCCTGAAGAAAACACCGGGACGCCTGGATTTTCAGCGCGGCGTATTGCAGCGAACGGCTGACGGTGAGCTGGAAGTCACCACCACGGGCCATCAGGGTTCACATATTTTTAGTTCCTTCAGCCAGGGCAACTGCTTTATCGTTCTGGAACGCGAACGCGGTAACGTAGAACCCGGAGAATGGGTCGAAGTCGAATCCTTTAATGCCCTGTTTGGAGGCCTGTAATGGCGGAACTCAGCGACCAGGAAATGCTGCGCTATAACCGGCAAATCATCCTGCGCGGCTTCGATTTTGACGGTCAGGAAGCGCTAAAAGAAGCACGAGTACTGGTCGTTGGCCTGGGAGGGTTAGGCTGTGCCGCCACCCAGTATCTGGCAGGAGCTGGCGTCGGGCAGTTAACGCTGCTCGACTTTGATACGGTGTCCGTATCTAACCTTCAGCGCCAGACGCTGCACAGCGACGCGACCGTTGGGCTACCGAAGGTAGAATCAGCCCGCGATGCACTGGCGCGGATTAACCCGCATATCGCCATTACACCGATCAATGCTCTGCTGGATGACGCCGCCATTCATGCGCTGATTGCTGAGCATGACCTGGTGCTGGACTGTACCGATAACGTCGCGGTGCGCAATCAGTTGAATGCCGCCTGTTTTGCCACTCAGGTTCCACTGGTGTCCGGCGCAGCCATCCGCATGGAAGGGCAAATCACCGTCTTTACGTATCAGGACGGGGAAGCCTGTTATCGCTGCCTGAGCCGCCTGTTCGGGGAAAACGCCTTAACCTGTGTGGAAGCCGGCGTCATGTCTCCGCTGATTGGCGTGATCGGTTCTCTGCAGGCAATGGAAGCGATTAAATTGCTGACAAACTACGGTAAGCCAGCGACAGGTAAAATCGTCATGTACGATGCGATGACCTGTCAGTTCCGGGAAATGAAGCTCATGCGCAACCCGGGCTGTGAGGTGTGTGGACAGTAATCTGCCGCCCCGGTGATACGCAAAAGTGCCGGGTAACCCCGGCACGTTCTGCTTAAAGAGAAGTGCGTCCGAACGCGCCTTGCCAGTCGTGTTCAAACTTCGCCACGGCAGCATCAACGGCCGGGGAGGTCATCATCTGTTGAGCAACGTCCAGCGGCAGCGTGATGGCTTCAGAGCCTGCCAGCAGGCAATCCAGCGCCTGGCGGGGTGTTTTAAAACTGGCTGCCAGCACTTTGGCATGCGGGGCGTGCATTTTCAGCAAGCTTTGCAGATCGATCACCGTCTGAATCCCATCCCCTCCCTGAGCATCTACACGGTTCACATAAGGCGCGATGTACTCTGCCCCCGCCAGTGCGGCTAACAGCCCCTGTGTCGCACTGTATACTGCCGTACCCAGCGTAGGGATCCCTTCTTCCTTCAGTAACTTGATCGCCGCCAGACCTTCTGTTGTGACCGGCACTTTCACCACAATATCAGGAATGATTGCCCGCAGTTTACGCGCATCGCTGACCATTCCTTCAGCCGTGGTCGCCATCACCTGAGCAAACAGACGACCCCGTCCCCCCATTGCCTCCTGCAATTGCGGTAGTAACACTTCCAGACTCTTTTTACCTGCCGCCACGATGCTCGGGTTAGTGGTCACCCCGGCTAATGGAAAAACACGCGCCAGAGCTTTTACTGCATCAACGTCAGACGTATCTAAATAGAGTTCCATAACCTTTCCTCAAACGGATAATTGCATGAAGCAAAAATAGCACGACGAAACCGCGCTGTTAGTTGACGCACGTCAATATAAGTTTCATTCGAAAGTAATTTAATCTTTATACGAAAGAAACGAGGCCGCTTATGATTTTCAATATTCAGCGCTATTCCACCCACGATGGTCCCGGTATCCGTACCGTAGTGTTCCTTAAAGGATGCTCCCTGGGCTGTCGCTGGTGCCAGAACCCGGAGAGCCGCGCCCGCACACAGGATCTGCTCTACGACGCACGCCTGTGTCTGGACGGCTGTAACCTGTGCGCTCAGGCCGCCCCGGAGGTGATAGAACGCGCGCTGAACGGCCTGTTAATCCACCGCGAAAAACTCACCGATGACACGTTCACCGCGCTGACTCACTGCTGCCCAACCCAGGCATTAACCGTCTGTGGCGAAGTCAAAAGCGTAGAGGACATCATGGAGACCGTACTGCGTGATAAACCCTTCTATGATCGCAGCGGCGGTGGCATCACGCTTTCCGGCGGTGAACCGTTTATGCAGCCGGAACTGGCTGCCGGAATATTCAAAGCCAGCCACGACGCAGGCATTCATACCGCCGTCGAAACCTGTTTGCATGTTCCGTGGAAGTATATTGAACCTTCATTGCCCAACGTCGATCTGTTTCTTGCCGATTTAAAACATGTGGCCGACGCGCCGTTTAAACAGTGGACCGAGGGTAACGCCGCACGCGTACTGGATAATCTGAAAAAACTTGCCGCTGCCGGTAAAAAAATAATTATCCGTGTACCGCTGATTCAGGGTTTCAACGCAGACGAAGAAGCGATCAAAGCCATTACCGATTTTGCTGCCGACGAACTTCACGTCGGTGAAATTCATTTTTTGCCCTACCACACCCTGGGCATCAACAAATACCACTTACTCAGTCAACCCTACAACGCCCCGGATAAACCGCTGGATGCGCCTGCGCTGCTTGAATTTGCCAGTCAGTATGCCAGCCAAAAAGGTTTAACCGCGACCCTACGAGGATAACCGCCATGACCACACTGAAACTGGATACGCTCAGCGACCGTATTAAAGCGCACAAAACAGCGCTGATCCATATTGTGAAACCCCCGGTTTGTACCGAACGCGCCCAGCACTATACCGAGATGTATCAACAAAATCTGGATAAGCCTATCCCGGTACGCCGCGCACTGGCGCTGGCTCATCATCTGGCGGAACGCACTATCTGGATCAAGCATGACGAACTGATTATCGGCAACCAGGCAAGTGAAGTCCGCGCCGCGCCGATCTTCCCGGAATACACCGTGTCGTGGATCGAAAAAGAGATCGATGACCTGGCCGATCGTCCTGGCGCAGGATTTGCGGTCAGTGAGGAAAACAAGCGTGTCCTGCATGAGATTTGCCCGTGGTGGCGTGGTCAAACCGTACAGGATCGCTGCTATGGGATGTTTACCGACGAGCAAAAAGGTCTGCTGGAAACCGGCATTATCAAAGCCGAAGGCAATATGACGTCCGGCGATGCGCACCTGGCAGTGAACTTCCCGCTGGTACTGGAAAAAGGTCTCGACGGGCTGCGTCACAAAGTTGATGAACGCCGTTCCCGCATTAATCTCACCTGTCTGGAAGACCTGCACGGCGATCAGTTTCTGAAAGCGATTGATATCGTACTCGACGCGGTCAGCCTGCATATCGAGCGTTTTGCCGATCTGGCGCGCAAAATGGCAGAAACCGAAACCCGCGAAAGCCGTCGCGATGAACTGCTGGCTATGGCGGAAAACTGCGATGTTATCGCGCATCAGCCGCCGCAAACCCTCTGGCAGGCGCTGCAATTGTGCTACTTCATCCAGTTGATCCTGCAGATCGAATCTAACGGTCACTCGGTATCGTTTGGCCGCATGGACCAGTATCTGTATCCGTTCTATCGCCGTGACGTGGAGCTAAACCAGTCGCTGGATCGTGAACATGCGATTGAATTACTGCACAGCTGCTGGCTGAAGCTGCTGGAAGTGAACAAAATCCGCTCCGGTTCCCACTCGAAGGCTTCTGCGGGCAGTCCGTTATACCAGAACGTCACCATTGGCGGTCAGAATCTGCTTAATGGTCAGCCGGTGGATGCAGTCAACCCGCTCTCCTACGCGATTCTCGAATCCTGTGGTCGCCTGCGCTCTACCCAGCCGAACCTTAGCGTGCGTTATCACGCGGGGATGAGTAACGATTTCCTTGATGCCTGCGTGCAGGTGATTCGCTGCGGCTTTGGGATGCCGGCATTTAACAACGATGAAATCGTCATCCCGGAATTCATTAAACTCGGTATCGAGCCGCAAGATGCGTACGACTATGCGGCAATTGGCTGCATCGAAACCGCGGTTGGCGGCAAATGGGGCTACCGCTGTACGGGCATGAGCTTTATTAACTTTGCCCGCGTGATGCTGGCTGCGCTGGAGGGTGGCCGCGATGCCACCAGCGGAAAAGTGTTCCTGCCGCAAGAAAAAGCGCTCTCGGCCGGTAATTTCCATCATTTCGACGAAGTGATGGAGGCCTGGGATACGCAGATCCGCTATTACACGCGCAAATCCATTGAGATTGAGTACGTCGTGGATACCATGCTGGAAGAAAACGTGCACGATATCCTGTGCTCAGCCCTGGTCGATGACTGCATCGAACGCGCTAAAAGCATTAAGCAAGGCGGCGCCAAATATGACTGGGTTTCCGGTTTGCAGGTCGGCATTGCAAACCTCGGCAACAGCCTGGCGGCGGTGAAGAAACTGGTCTTTGATCAGGGGGTTATCGGTCAGCAGCAGCTGGCGGCCGCACTGGCAGATGATTTTGACGGTCTGACCCACGAGCAGTTGCGCCAGCGTCTGATCAACGGCGCGCCGAAGTACGGTAACGATGATGACAGCGTCGATACGCTGCTGGCCCGCGCTTACCAGACCTATATCGACGAGCTGAAACAGTACCATAACCCTCGTTACGGTCGTGGTCCGGTTGGCGGCAATTACTATGCCGGCACCTCATCTATCTCCGCAAACGTGCCGTTTGGCGCGGCAACCATGGCGACACCAGATGGTCGTAAAGCCCATACACCGCTGGCAGAAGGCGCAAGTCCAGCCTCCGGTACCGATCATCTCGGTCCAACGGCGGTGATTGGCTCGGTTGGCAAATTGCCTACCGGTTCGATTCTCGGCGGCGTACTGCTCAATCAGAAACTGAACCCGGCAACGCTGGAGAATGAGTCTGATAAGCAAAAGCTGATGATCCTGCTGCGTACCTTCTTTGAAGAGCACAAAGGCTGGCATATTCAGTACAACATTGTTTCTCGTGAAACGCTGCTGGAAGCGAAAAAACACCCGGATCAGTATCGTGACCTGGTGGTGCGCGTCGCAGGCTACTCCGCCTTCTTTACCGCCCTCTCCCCGGATGCGCAGGACGATATTATTGCCCGTACGGAGCATATGCTGTAACAACCTTCGGATAACGGCTGTGTTGACTCCGCCTTGAACCCTTCCCCAATGGATTTCACGTTGCAGGAAGGCGGCAAGGCGGTAAGTCCCCAGGAGCTTACATAAGTAAGTGACTGGGGCGAACCGCCACAGCCAACGCCCCTGTGGCGTGAAAGACGACGGGGAAACTTTCATTCGAAATTAAATTTGTGCTTCATGTCACATTGTTATTAGAATGTTTCTGGTTGCAGTTATGAGCCAGACTTATTAAGCGTCATTGTCGCAGCCAGTTTGGACACGGACAGCGCGCAACAACCGGAGCGTACACGTAGTACGTGAGGATTGTGAGCACTGCCCTGGTTCAAAATGGCAAGTAAAATAGCTTAATAATGCTGGCCCTATTCCAGGAGCATATATGACCATCAAAGTTATCGTCACCGATATGGACGGAACTTTTCTTGATGACGCCAAGAAATACAACCACGCACGATTTATGGCGCAGTACCAGGAACTCAAAAAACGAGATATCGAATTTGTCGTGGCCAGCGGCAATCAGTATTACCAGCTCATCTCCTTTTTCCCGGAACTTAAAGACGAGATCTCTTTTGTCGCTGAAAACGGTGCGCTGGTATTTGAGCATGGTAAACAGCTTTTTCACGGTGAGCTGACCCGGCACGAGTCGCGTATCGTCATTGGTGAACTGCTAAAAGACAAACAGCTTAATTTTGTGGCCTGCGGCCTGCAAAGTGCTTATATCAGTGAAAATGCGCCTGAGGCTTTTGTCACGCTGATGTCGAAACACTATCATCGCCTGAAGTCGGTAAAGGATTATCAGGATATTGATGATGTGCTGTTCAAGTTTTCACTGAACCTGCCCGATCAGCAAATCCCGTTGGTGATTGACCATCTGCATACCGCTCTGGACGGCATTATGAAGCCCGTCACCAGCGGCTTTGGCTTTATTGATCTGATAATCCCGGGCTTGCATAAAGCGAACGGTATCAGCCGCCTGCTGAAACGGTGGAATCTGTCCCCGCAAAACGTCGTCGCCATTGGCGACAGCGGTAACGATGCGGAGATGTTGAAAATGGCGCACTACGCTTTCGCGATGGCAAATGCAGCCGAGAGCATCAAATCGATTGCCCGTTACCAAACCGACGACAATAACCATCAGGGTGCGCTGAACGTGATTCAGGCCGTACTGGATAACACATCCCCTTTTAACAGCTGACCTGTCTACCGGAGCCTTTCGCTCCGGTTTTCCCTTCTTTTTTACATCCTGTGCATCACATCAAATTATTAAACTTGCATTAACTTATTTATAACTTATATTGTCACATGTAAATCAATTTAGTTTCGAATGAAAGTTAATGCGAGGTGGTTATGGCTTTTACTTTTACCAGCGACACATTGCCTGCCGATCACAAAGCAGCTATCCGTCAGATGAAGCACGCGCTGCGGGCGCAGCTTGGCGACGTCCAGCAGATCTTTAATCAGCTAAGCGATGACATTGCCACGCGAGTGGCTGAAATCAACGCACTCAAAGCACAGGGCGATGCCGTCTGGCCGGTACTGTCTTATGCCGATATCAAAGCTGGCAATGTTACTGCAGAGCAGCGCGAACAGATTAAACGTCGCGGTTGCGCGGTGATAAAAGGCCATTTCCCCCGCGAGCAGGCGCTAGGCTGGGATCAGTCGATGCTGGACTATCTGGACCGCAACCGCTTTGACGAGGTCTACAAAGGCCCCGGCGATAATTTCTTCGGAACGCTCAGCGCTTCACGTCCCGAGATTTACCCCATCTACTGGTCACAGGCGCAAATGCAGGCCCGCCAAAGTGAAGAAATGGCGAATGCGCAGTCGTTTCTCAATCGCCTGTGGACATTTGAAAGTGATGGAAAGCAATGGTTTAACCCGGATGTGAGCGTCATCTACCCTGACCGTATCCGCCGCCGCCCACCCGGAACGACCTCCAAAGGTCTCGGAGCGCATACCGACTCCGGGGCACTGGAACGCTGGCTGCTTCCGGCGTATCAGCGTGTTTTCGCCAACGTCTTTAATGGCAATCTGGCGAAATACGATCCCTGGCATGCGGCACATCGTACGGAAGTTGAAGAGTACACGGTGGACAACACCACCAAATGTTCCGTGTTTCGGACATTCCAGGGCTGGACAGCGCTCTCTGATATGCTGCCTGGTCAGGGGTTGCTGCACGTTGTGCCCATTCCTGAAGCCATGGCGTACGTGCTGTTACGTCCGCTGCTTGATGATGTCCCGGAGGATGAACTCTGCGGCGTAGCGCCCGGAAGAGTATTGCCGGTGTCAGAGCAATGGCATCCACTGTTGATTGAGGCACTAACCAGCATTCCACAACTCGAAGCTGGAGACTCGGTCTGGTGGCACTGCGATGTCATCCATTCCGTAGCCCCCGTTGAAAATCAACAGGGTTGGGGCAACGTGATGTACATCCCTGCGGCACCGATGTGCGAGAAAAATCTTGCCTACGCGCACAAGGTGAAGGCCGCGCTGGAAAAAGGCGCATCGCCGGGCGACTTCCCGCGCGAGGACTATGAAACAAACTGGGAAGGACGCTTTACGCTTGCCGACCTCAACATTCACGGTAAGCGGGCGCTGGGAATGGAATAACTGACTCATGCGGCAGGTACGATAAACGCATCTGCCGCATGAAAGACGGTGAGAAATTAACCGTCGATGCCTTTACTGCGCAGGTAATCTTCGTAGTTACCGGTGAAGTCAATCACGCGCTCCGGCGTAATTTCAATCACACGCGTTGCCAGTGAGCTAACGAACTCACGGTCGTGAGAAACGAAGATCAGTGTGCCCTGGTACATTTCCAGCGCCATGTTCAGCGACTCGATCGATTCCATATCCAGGTGGTTGGTCGGTTCATCCATGACCAGAATATTCGGCTTCTGCATCATCAACTTGCCAAACAGCATGCGGCCTTTTTCGCCACCGGAAAGTACCTTCGCAGGCTTTTTAATATCATCCTGGCTGAACAGCAGACGCCCGAGGAAGCTACGAACAACCTGCTCGTCGTCGCCTTCCTGTTTCCACTGGCTCATCCATTCGAATACGGTCAGATCGTTTTCGAACTCGTATTCGTGATCCTGCGCGTAGTAACCTACTTGCGCATTTTCGGACCATTTCACCGTACCGTTATCCGGCTGCATTTCGCCCACCAGCGTTTTCAGCATGGTCGATTTACCCACGCCGTTGGCACCCAGAATGGCAATCTTCTCGCCCACTTCCAGAAGCAGGTTGAAGTTCTTAAACAGCGGGCCTTCATCAAAGCCTTTGGTAAGGGCTTCCACTTCCAGCGCGTTACGGAACAGTTTCTTGTCCTGCTCGAAACGGATGAACGGGTTCTGGCGGCTGGACGCTTTAACTTCTTCCAGTTTGATTTTGTCGATCTGGCGAGCACGAGAGGTCGCCTGACGCGATTTAGAGGCGTTTGCGCTAAAGCGGCTGACGAAGGATTGCAAATCCGCAATCTGCGCTTTCTTCTTCGCGTTATCGGCCAGCAGACGTTCGCGCGCCTGGGTGGCCGCCGTCATGTACTCATCATAGTTACCCGGGTAAACACGCAGTTCACCGTAATCCAGATCCGCCATGTGCGTACAGACCATGTTGAGGAAGTGACGGTCGTGCGAAATGATGATCATGGTGCTGTCGCGCTCGTTGAGCGTCTGCTCCAGCCAGCGAATAGTGTCGATATCCAGGTTGTTCGTAGGTTCGTCAAGCAGCAGAATGTCCGGGTTAGAGAACAGCGCCTGCGCCAGCAATACGCGCAACTTCCAGCCGGGCGCAACTTCGCTCATCGGGCCGTAATGCTGCTCTACCGGAATGCCAACGCCCAGCAGCAGTTCGCCTGCGCGGGATTCAGCAGAATAACCGTCCATTTCGCCGTATTTCACTTCGAGATCGGCAACTTTATAGCCGTCTTCTTCGCTCATTTCCGGCAGCGCGTAGATGCGATCACGTTCCTGTTTCACTTCCCACAGTTCAGCGTGACCCATGATCACGGTGTCCAGAACGGTGAACTCTTCAAAGGCAAACTGATCCTGACGCAGTTTACCGATGCGCTCATTCGGATCGAGTGAGACGTTACCCAGCGTCGGTTCGAGGTCGCCGCCGAGAATTTTCATAAAAGTGGATTTACCGCTACCGTTCGCGCCAATCAGGCCGTAACGGTTGCCGCCGCCAAATTTGACGGAAATATTTTCAAACAGCGGCTTACTGCCGAACTGCATGGTGACGTTGCTGGAAACTAACACTGGCGTATCCTGAAAGAAGAAATATGTGACAAACCGCTTATTATGCCATAACTCTGGAATAAGATCGCGTATTCATCCTGAAGGGATAAAGTGAAACCAAAAGGAAAAAAATGTGATTTAGTACACATCCGAATTCCTTGTTGCCCCGATTGCACATATAATGCGTGCCCAACACTACATAAATCTCAACCCACTCGCCTGCCTGGCACTGAATCTCGCATACATGACTATGAAAATGAAATTAACAACGCTTTTCGCGGCGGCACTCGCAGTAGTTGGTTTTTGTCACTCTGCCTCAGCCGTCACGTACCCGCTGCCAACCGATGGTAGTCGTTTGATTGGCCAAAACCAGGTCATCACTATTCCTGAAGGCAATACCCAACCGCTGGAGTATTTTGCGGCAGAATACCAGATGGGTCTGTCCAACATGCTGGAAGCCAACCCGGGCGTGGACACCTTCCTGCCAAAAGGCGGTACCGTGCTGAACATTCCTCAGCAGCTGATCCTGCCGGACACTGTCCATGAAGGTATTGTTATCAACAGCGCCGAAATGCGTCTGTACTACTACCCGAAAGGTACCAACACCGTTATCGTTTTACCGATTGGTATCGGTCAGTTAGGCAAAGACACGCCGATCAACTGGACCACCAAAGTGGAACGTAAAAAAGCGGGTCCGACCTGGACGCCAACCGCGAAAATGCACGCTGAATATGCTGCTGCAGGCGAACCGCTGCCAGCCGTTGTTCCGGCAGGCCCGGATAACCCGATGGGGCTGTATGCGCTGTATATTGGCCGTCTGTACGCTATCCACGGTACCAACGCTAACTTCGGCGTCGGCTTACGCGTCAGCCACGGTTGTGTACGTCTGCGTAACGAAGACATTAAATTCTTGTTTGAAAATGTTCCGGTCGGTACGCGCGTACAGTTTATCGATGAGCCGGTGAAAGCCACCACCGAACCAGACGGTAGCCGTTACATTGAAGTACATAACCCACTGTCAACCACTGAAGCACAGTTCGAAGGTGGGGAAATCGTACCGATTACGCTGACCAAGAGCATTACCAGCATCACCGGTCAGTCTGACGTCGATCAGGCCGTCGTTGAACAGGCTGTACAGAATCGCTCAGGTATGCCAGTTCGTCTGAACTAATCTGCAGTAAAAGCCGGAGCGTGTTTGCCACCCTCCGGCCTGTACATTGGGTTTGCCCACCAGGCATCGCGCCATCGGGCAAACCGCTTCTATCTCATCAACAGCAGCAATCCATATCCTACCAGCGCCGCCCATATCAACATCGGCACCGAATACACATGGAAACGCCACCAGATACGCCGGTCGTTTGCCATACGCAATGCAATCAAATTTGCCAGAGACCCCGGCAACAGACCAAAACCACCGACATTGACGGCCCAGGCCAGCAGTAGCGTCGGCGGCACATAGTTCAGCAGCAAAATCGTACTCGGCACGTTACTGATAAACTGTGACAAGCCGATTGCCGTCAGCCATAGCCCTGGCGCTGACAGCGTTCCAATATGGTTCGCCATTCCCTGCAGCAGAGGCAGTTGTGTCAGCAGATGCACATCGATGAACATCGCCATAAAAACCAACAGCAACGTCCAGTCCACGCTAATGATCACGCGACGCGCCAGTATCAGAAATCCCGCTGCCACGATCGCCAGACCCCAGAGTTCTTGCTTGAGCTCCAGCGCGGCCAGAAAGACGATATAGAACGCCAGGCAACTCCAGACCAGCCGCGGCTGCCAGTCAGGTGCACGAGTACCGGTATGGTAATGCAATACGTTGCGCGGAAAACTGAACCAGCACAGCACTACCAGCGTCAGCATCATGGCCCCCGCGAGCGGCGCCATTTGCCAGGTAAACGTGGTAAATGACAAACCGGAACGTCCCCACATCAGGATATTCTGCGGATTGCCTATTGGCGTCAGGAGCGAACCGGCATTCACCGCCAGCGCCTCAAAGATAATGAGGCGATTAACCGGGATGGCGCAGAGTTTTTTCAGGGTAATCGTCAGCGGAACAACAATGAATAAGGCAACATCGTTGGTCAGAAACGTTGACAGTAACGCCGCCGCCAGCACCATAAAAATAGCCAACTGACGTTCCGTATTGAAACGGCGCGTCATCTTGCGCCCCAGCACATCGAAATAACCGCTGAGCTCCACGCCTTTGGTCAGAAGCATCAGACCGCTGAGCGTAATGATCGTGTGCCAGTCAATCGCACCTGGCCAGGACCGGGGGGCAAACGGTACGAACAGGCTTAGAACAATCCCAACAATGATTAACAGTTGGAAAAAGCGATCGCGCTGTAAGGCGCGTAAAAACGGGAAACTCATTCAGAGGCGGTTCCTTGCTGTTGTGTAAACGTTCTGAAAGCCTCGAGTGTTTCCTTACTCACGTGGTGTTCCATCCCCTCTGCATCGCGGCGGGCGATTTCCGGACTGATACCCAACATCAGCAGAAAGTTTTCCACTATCTGATGACGTTCCCGACTCTCCTGCGCGAGCTTTTCACCTTCGGCAGTTAAAAAGACACCGCGCCAGGGGATCATTTCGATAAGCCCTACGGATGCCAGGCGTTTTAGCATTTTGGCTACGGTTGGCTGAGAAACGCCAAGTCGTGCCGCCATATCCACCTGACGCGCCTCACCCACTTCAATAATAAGATCGGAAATCAGCTCAACGTAATCGTCAATCAGTTCACGACGATGCGCCTCCCTGACCTGACGAAACCCTTCAACGTGTTCCTCAACATTCACCAATTGCGTCACTTTTTTTGTTGTTGGCGTACCTGCGCGACGACTCATTCTGCTTCCTCATTACTGTGACGCGTTAACGGCATCTGATTAGAGAGCGCTCATTGTAAACCAGAGTTGCGTGGGCACAAAAAATTAACGTTTTAGCAATAGCTATATAATATAGCCTGTAAACAAATAAAACATGATGATAAATAAGGATATTTATACACAAAAACAACACTTTGTCGCAAAAGTGTCGCAATATTTTCAATAAATCTTTCCTCGCTACATTTCACAACCAACTACTGCATCTTTGTAAGTGCATGTTTTTGCTGGTTATCATTTAGCTGCTTAATTAACAAAGTGTGTGGGCAATCCTATAAAAGGATACGCCCCTCGTAAGCACTCATTGAAATGAGACAACTATAAATATCAAACTAAAGCGATACAGCATATTTTCGAAACACAAGCACTATTTTAAAAAGTAAAGAAGATGATATTATTTTAAATACTAAACTGTGAATTGGGTTTAAGGTTATTTTTTCACCCAAGATAGAGGCATCTAACTTATGGGTGGGATCTATAACGTATGCGCTAAGTGCCAATAACTGCTCTATTGATTCATAATATCCAAAGATGCACAATAGCAGTGGTATTCCACAAAGAAGTATAGCAACAGGCCTAAACAAACTTGTCCCATGAACAGACACTAATGAAGATATTTTAAGAATAATCCAACTGGATAAAACACTAACAAAACCAGAATATTTGTTTTCATGTGCCATTTTATCAATCACAGGTAAAAAACGTTTCCTCCCTAATCCGAGAATGTCACATAAGATAGTGATGAAATAACTAAAAAACAACATCATTTTTCTGCTTAAAATTGACAACGTTGTATCATACTCCCTTCGTCTAAAAAAATAAAAATTATCTACATCCTTATTTCTCTGGCTAATGCTTTTTAGTTGTCTGTATACAGATTGCTTTTGCTCAAATTCTAAAAAAGATTGCTTCCTATAATTATGATGACTTACTTCTATATTAAATGGCCAACTCACTCCCTCCATTAATAAATCATCTATTTTGCAATTAATAAAGCTCACCTCCGTCTTGGTCAAGTCACAGTTAGACATAACAAAGCAACTTAAAAGCGATTGGTGGAGTACCAAATTCTTTATCGATTTAAAACCAGCATTTTTAATAATGAACTGTGTTACCTTGCTATCAGTGGCATTCGCTATCTGTAGTTGTTGATATATACTGGAGTCCTGCATATCAATTTGGACGTTTTGCATTCGGTTGGTGCTCGCATTAAAAGAAAGAGTTCCGATATTAAATTTGTAGCCCAAATGAATTTCTCTGAAATCACCAACAAAATGTAACTCTTTCGTTTCAAGGCTTCTAATGGATACCAAATTAGATTCACTGGATATAATTGTAACATCCTCACTAACATTTGCTTCATGTATAAGAAAATCCTTAGCAGCACCTTCACATTTTATAGAATTGGAAATCAAAGATAAGAATTCCAACCTATTAGCCCTAGCATTTTTCAAAAAAGAAATTACAGAAAACTTACTTGGTTTATAATCTCTTGGATATTTCACCCTACCGAAAAGAGGAGTTGAATTAAATATCACTCTATCATAATCACCACCTACGAGCACCTGCTTAAATATGTTACCATACTCAAACCTCAGTTCAGTCTTTTCATTTTCAGAGTTTATGGTCAATGGTAAGTTACAAGCACATAAAACAAAAATCACAGCAGATATGTTGCTTGGTATATCAACCTCACTGATCAATATATTACAGTTGATAATAGTTATTATTGACTCTGAGTTTACCCCCCCAAAAATTTCATTTGAGGATGTAATCGTTCTCCCTTCCAAAAAAAATACATCGTTCATTTTCATACCTCATTGCATTTTCATATACTTTACACACACCCTTAAGTGATTCATAGCATTCACAATTTTTTGTATCTTTGCCCCCTTAGCAAGAACATAAAAAACTGTTTCATTAATGGAATTTTCCTCATTTTTCGCTGATAACCACAAAGCTTTGTATATAATAACACCCTGTAATATTTTTCAGTTCGCAAAGAAGTTAAAACTGTTCCTCATACCGTATCACACCTGCCTTCTTTGCTTTTCGCTCTATATATAAATCTCATCCGCAAGTTCATTTCAAATCACATAAAATCAAAAAAAAACCATCAAAACAATTACTTAATTATTTATAACATTCCTTTTGGGATCGTGAAAACTGAAAAACGCTGAAATTCCTTTCATTCTTTTCAGTTCTGGTTTTCCGCGAAGCAGCCAGAACTGGCGCTATCTGGCGGTCTGGTTTGTAGAAAAAGAAAACTGAAAAATTTTATCGATCCAGAAACCGCAGGCGGGTGCGGTGTAGTGCCGTTTTTGTCTGCGAAAGATTTATTTTGTCAGGGTGTAACGCCGTCAGCGTAACGTGACAGCACAGATCCTTTTGTGGTGTTACGGGATGGTGGTCAGAGAAAAAAAGTGCTTAGAATGCTTCTGGTTGCGTGAGAATGCAGGTATAAAAAAACCCGCACTAGGCGGGTACTAAGGAGAGTTACTTCATTTCGTTAAGTGCGTACGCACCTCTATCAGTGAGTGCAAAAAAGCCATCCCTTACGCTGGGTTGAATCAACCCAAACATACGCAATTCACCCAGTATGTGTTCTGAGCGACTACCAGCACCAGAATGTTTAATTAGTGCAGATTCAGGCTGTTCTTCTTCATTGAGCAAAGCCAATATTTTGACAATGGCGTCACGTTTGCTTTCATCTGCAATGCCATGGTAGGGATTGATGGAACAGGTTGCCATAGTGTTTTCCTCTTTTTATGAAAATCACATTTTACCATTTCCCAACACGCAATGTTGAAGTGCTCAATATTCACTCACTCTAAAGGTATCTGTTATGCAATCAGTTCCGCTACTCCTAGGTATCGCGGTTAACAGGTATCAAAAAGCCCGCAACATGCGCGGGCTGATAGGATGGTCAGGCGATTATTTTCTGGTACTTACTTCGGGTCTGTCCGGCCTTCTCCGCCGTCTGTGTGAATGCCCCGGCATTGGTTGGCGTACCAACACTGGGGTGTGAATGACTCGCACACTGCTGCGCCAGCTCGGCCAGTAAATCAATGGTGTCCAGCATCATGGTCAGCGTGTTGACGCTCTCACTGCCAATATGGACGGTTGGTCCCATAATCTGCTGGCCGCCCGCCGCCACCGATTTACGCAATGCGGCAATCTTTTCAGTCAGGGTTCCCCCCACATCAACATCCACGGCTCCGGCCACCTTTGTGGACTGTTTCCCTGCAATATCGGTTTCGTCATTCCCTTCAATGCTAGCCAGCCTGTTGCCTTTCACGGCCTGGCTATAATCACCGGCACTGACCTGCTGAATAGCTCCGGCCATCAGGATGGCAGTACCCAGCACCGTGGTCTTATCGGTAGCTTTAACCGTGGTTTCACGGCTGACCAGCTCGCGCTGTTCCGTGTCGGCTTTGACCGTACGCGCCATCGATGTTTCACTGATGGTCTGATCGGTCTGTCTCACCCAGTCGCCAGCCTGGGTAACGCGTTGCGACACTTCCGCCCGCTGCTGTTGCAGCTGCTCGCCGGGTTTAACATCCGGCAGACTGGTGCCATCCGGTAATGTCTGCCGGATAAACGGCTTATCCGGGCGCCCTCCGGTAAACGCAACTTCAACCAGCGTCCCTTCTGGCGGGAACTGGAACATGCCGGAGTCATTACCGGCCATAGGTACCGGCAGTGGCACCGCAGAATAAACCGGCGTCTGGTTATCCGGGTTGCCGTCTGCATCAAGCAGCTGCACATCAACGGCATAGCGCGGCCGGAACGGATCGGCAAAATTACCACTTTTCACGGCCTCACTGGGTGCCACCACTCTGGCCAGTTTTGGCAGGTGCAGCCCGGAAGCCAGTTCCGGGTAGTGGCTTTCAATTTGACGCTGTGCCGGTGTTTTCTGTAAGGGCTGACCTGTTGCGCGATTTCTGGGTGTCCAGGTGACAGCCATTGTGTCATTGGTCAGATGAACTTTGGTCACGCGCTCCCCGTTCAGCTCCACACCCGGCCGCAGACTCTGGATCACTGGCAACGTCATGGAATTACCGCCAGCAGCCCCCTGACTGAACTCTGCCGGGATATCGACCGGACGACCGGCAAACATCGCTTTTTCAGCGCCGCCCACATACAGGGAACCATCCGGCAGCTGGTACCAGATGTAATCCGGGATACTGAACGCCCTGCCCAGATTATTCAGCAACTGATAACCTGTGCCGTTGTGGGTGAAATGAGGGATCGGTTTATCGCTGTAAGGGGCATCCGGCACACTGACAGCAATTCCGCTGTTTTCCTCCAGCCAGTTGGCTACCTTGCGCAAAGTGGGGTGCTGAAATGAACATGGCCACATCCTTTCAAATACGCCAACCAGCTCGCGTACAAACAGACGCTGAAAGCCATTTTCGGCGGGTTGTGAGCGTTCAACATAACCAGTAAACCAGCGCAAAAGCAGATCGGAATACCCCACATCCAGCCGCACCAGTTTCCCGGTGTAATCCGTGGCTGTCTGTGCAGTGATAAATCCCCGGCCGCAGCTGTTCAGCTCCAGCACCAGGCTGGCATCAGCCAGGTGAACTTCATCCGTTGAAAGGTACAGGCGTTTAACTGGTTTCATCATTAACCCAAAGCATCATTGACGGGTTTCAGCACCCGTTTTTCAAACCACGTCAGTTTTTCTTCATCTTCCCCGGCACTCTGGCCACCAGATTGTCCCGCATTACCGGCAGTCTGTTTTTTAGCAAACGTTTTGCCTGTAGCCCTGGCTTCCCGCTTTTCCTGCACACTGATATGTTCTGCCAGCGTAAAGGTGACCAGCCAGGCCATTTTCCCGTCCTGCTGCGGAGCATCAAGCGTCCCGCTGAATGTCGCCTCGCGAAAATTCACGGCTCTGGCCACTTCATGTGCCACGCGGTATTTCTGTCGATTTCCTCCGGCATCCGTGGCGCTGGCCAGTTCAAAAATACGCTTCAGGATCTCCGGGCTTTTAAAAGGAATTTCGCCACTGATACGCAGTTCTTTCCCTTTTGCCCCCTGCTCTGATTTGGTTGTGGCGCTTGTCTGGCCGGACTGGTCTTTATCCTGAAACTGCTGCGATACGGTCACGCGCATATTTTTCAGCTGGATAGCCTCACCATTAAGCGCCAGCGTTGGGATCGAAGTCATGAATCATTCCCTTTATTCCATCCAGATTGTCACCGACCAGCATCACCGCCGCGGTATAGACGGCTGACGGTTGCGGGATATCCTTTACCAGCTCCAGCAGCGTGGTGGCCGTATCGCCGGTGCTGGTAAACACCCATGCTCTGGCACTTTTCCCCTGCAAATCATTCAGCCCGCTGGCCACATCTCTGATCAGGCTGTCACGCAGCTGCGCGAACTCGCCCAGTTGCCGCTTTAGCCCGTCCAGACTGAATCCCGCACTGGCCGCTTTTTGTGCCTGGCTGACAGCCGCCGCAGACAATGCCGCCCTGCTGGTTGGCACAGACAGCGGAATGGCCACCGGCAACCCCGCCCCGGTTTTAGCGGGGATCTGCATTTTTTCGATGGCCAGCGCCGCAGCGGATTGTGCCAGGCGTTTTACCTGAGTGAATGCCGGTGCCGGAAAAACATCTACCAGACCGTTGAGGCGGGTCATAAAATTATCATGCGTCTGGCCTGTCACCATCATGATCATCACATCGGCATTCCCGCCCGTTCCGGCCAGCCTTTCAGCAAGATAGCGGACGGCGTTCACCGGGCTGAGATATGCCCCGTTATCCGTCTGTTGCCCCAGACCGTTTATCCACGGATGCGCCGGAACAATGGAACAATTCAGCGCAGCCAGTGAGTCAGTAAAAGCCAGAAGCGCTTCACGCCACATCAGGCACCTCCGGCCAGTTAATATCTGGTGCATCTTCTGGCTGAACGCGATTGATTAGAACCCGGTATTTTTTCCACGCCTGTAAAAGCGCTGTTTCCGCATCTGTCGCAATACCTAAATCAACAGCGTCCTGTAGCGGTCCAATTTTTGACGTGGCTGACGTCAGAAGGCTTTCTTTTTGCTGTGTCGCCTGTGTAATCTGCGCCGTTTTTTCAGCGTCAGTATCATGCACCCACTTTTTCCCGTCCCACTTCACAAAATGGCCTTCTGGCGCAATGGAAACAACGTCATCAGGTAGCTTACCTAACTGGCTAATGGTGATGGCTTTACCTGTATTAATGTCGTAGGTGATGCTGCCAACTTACTGATTTAGTGTATGATGGTGTTTTTGAGGTGCTCCAGTGGCTTCTGTTTCTATCAGCTGTCCCTCCTGTTCAGCTACTGACGGGGTGGTGCGTAACGGCAAAAGCACTGCCGGACATCAGCGCTATCTCTGCTCTCACTGCCGTAAAACATGGCAACTGCAGTTCACTTACACCGCTTCTCAACCCGGTACGCACCAGAAAATCATTGATATGGCCATGAATGGTGTTGGATGCCGGGCAACCGCCCGCATTATGGGCGTTGGCCTCAACACGATTTTACGTCACTTAAAAAACTCAGGCCGCAGTCGGTAACCTCGCGCATACAGCCGGGCAGTGATGTGATTGTCTGCGCTGAAATGGACGAACAGTGGGGCTACGTCGGTGCTAAATCACGTCAGCGCTGGCTGTTTTACGCGTATGACAGGATACGGAGGACGATTGTGGCGCACGTCTTCGGTGAACGCACTCTGGCCACACTGGAGCGACTTCTGAGCCTGCTGTCGGCCTTTGAGGTCGTGGTATGGATGACGGATGGCTGGCCGCTGTATGAATCCCGCCTGAAGGGAAAGCTGCACGTTATCAGCAAGCGTTACACTCAGCGCATTGAGCGACATAACCTGAATCTGAGACAACATCTGGCAAGGCTGGGACGGAAGTCACTGTCGTTCTCAAAATCGGTGGAGCTGCATGACAAGGTCATCGGGCATTATCTGAACATAAAACACTATCAGTAAGTTGGAGTCATTACCAATGTCGTAGACAGTTTTCCCGCGATGGTCTTCAACAAGTGACCATTTTTCTGATTCATAATTAAAAACAGCAACAAAACCATCAGATGCCGCTGGCGGGGCAATATCTGTGCAATAGGCAGGTAACCCGGTATGCGCCGGAATATACCCATCACCTTTCCCGATAAACTCATTTGTGTCAGATGAAAGATTAAAAATAGTAATAACTCGATCTGAGTCGGTCATTTTAAAAGTCATTATGCAAGTCTCACTAAATAGTTAAATGCGGTGTTTTTTACTGTGTTTTCTGCATTGCCCGAAACATTGACCGTAATTGCGTGATTATGCGCACCCAAAATAACGTTATGGGTGTGAGCGCCAATGCCAACTGTATGAGTATGAGCACCAATACTAACTGTATGGGCATGATTTCCCGATGAGCTTGTCGTCAAGGTTCCCATGCTTGCTAATGCCTGGTTACGGTCACCATCTTTAACAGTCGTTGAAGTTGGGGCTGTGTATGTATGAGTATGCGCCCCCGTGGTGTTTGTTGTTTTTGTACCGTAGTCAAATGAACTGGATGTTTTTGTCCCATAATCAAATGATGTAGTCGCTTTTGTTCCGAGATCTGTATTTGCAGATGATGCTGAGTGGTCATGCGACTTAATACCATCCTGCTCTTGTGATAATACCGCGCGGCCACTGACTGGCTTACCTTTAATCGTCTGACCGCGCATATCTGGGATAATCCCCGAGGGATACGCAGAAGCCAGTAATGGGTAGACAGATTTATCAAATGACTGCCCCTGCATTAGTGCATAACCCAATGGAGTGGTATCGGATGGCCAGGGAACGGGCGCACCAACTGGAAAAACATCATCCGGCGTCCACGGCGTCCAGTTACCTGTTGAATACTTACTACGCGAATAGCTTCGGGAACTGTTGTACACGCGATAAATTTGCGTTATTCCAGCGTTCTTTAAAACAACCAAAGAACCGGCATTATTTTCCGGGTAATGCAGCGCTGCACTGGTATTCGCATTCATTGTCTGGTGATACAGACCTGGCGTCTGGTAATTATCCAGATCCTGACCAGCACCGATTGCAATACTCTGACCGTCGAAAATATCCTGTGCAGTGACACTGATATCACCTGTTAACGGATGCCCGTTAACCTTTCTTCCTGACGGCACACGACCATTTGCATTCTCATTCACTGCTTTTAATGCCTTTGGCGTGGCGGCCAGCTTTTCGGAGTCGCTGTCTGTTGCACTGCTTAACTGCACAAACCCCTTCGCACTGGTCGTGGCATCAGGATGGTTTCGGGACTGCTCATGCTTTTTCAGTGCATCGCTGGCCACCTGATCATTTAGCGTCCCTTTTGGCCGTAAATCAGTGATATTGCCATTTACATCAAGACTGGCCACAGCAAACACGTAATGCTGCACACCGTTCTGCACGTAATCCGCCAGGTTTTCTGTAACGGTGATTTTGCACTGCGTATTCCACACGCTGGTAAGCGTTCCCGTCCAGCACACATCCAGCCAGACTTTGACCGGTTTTGTCGTCACGGTGATATTCTGATTTGCGGCCAGTGATGTACGCAGCCCTGCCACGTAGCCGGTGCCTTTGGTGACAAAAAACTGATTACCCGTTTTACCGACCAGCCAGCCATCGCCAAAGAATGCCGCAACGCCGTAAATATCCACATTCTCCAGGCGATTACGCTCATCCATACCGGCCATACGCGCCGTGAAATCAATCTGCCAGGTCTCGGCCGGTGTATTTATCCCGGTTTCAGTCTGTGCGCCGTTGTACTCCATCAGAAACGAACGGGTAAGCACGTTCCCCTGCTGACCTTCTGCTGTTTTCAGCTTTTGCTGCACAGGCGCATGAACAATCATGGCCAGGGTGCCGCTGGCCTTATTCAGCAGACCGATCCAGTTGAAACTGAAATCGCCCACGTCAGCGCCCAGAACGGCGGAATACACCACGCCATTTTCATTCACCACGCCAGTGCGGGTAACAGGCTGCCGGTGCACAATCTGCTCCGCAGGCGGCAATGCTTCACTACGATCAACGGGAATATCCGGGTTCAGCCCTGGCACATTCGCAAACACAAATTCATTCAGTAACACCGGCTCGCCGGTTGCACCCTGCTGCGCTTTCCAGTGTTCAAACGCCAGCGTGATAGCTGTCTGTGACATAAAAAACTCCTTACAAACCTGCGCTGAATGTCGCGCTTCGGGTTTCCGTCCCTGCTAACGAAGCCGGATAAACCACGTATTCCCCCTGATCCCATCCGGCTCTGATAGCCATTTTTTCCGATGTGATCACCTCAAACTGATAGCGGCGGCATGTTCGCCCGTACTGCCGGATTATCTGGATAAGCAGCTGCGTGTTGTCCGCTATCTGGCTGTCTGTCACTCGCACCAGGATCACATCCCAGTCAATACCTGGCTGGCGCTCCCGCAGCTCCACATATCCAATACCCAGCCGTTCAAAGATATTGATAAACCCTTCAACGGAACCAGCATCACGGGCATTAACAAAGGCATATGCCACACGCTTACGAAACAGGCTCAGTGGCTCACCGTCAAAGCGGGTTATGTCCCGGTCATACGCCAGCAGGTTCAGTAATGCCGGTGTGCAGGTCAGCGGATCAAACTGGTTCAGTGGCCAGGTTATCCAGCCGTAAACCTCCGCCCAGAATCGCCGCGCTGTTTTCAGCAGCTTGTCCGGCTCCCCCTGATTCATCCAGGAGGGAAGCACCATCCCGGCCAGCTTTTTCATGAACTCATTCATTCTCAAGACTCACTACCAGTGACTTCAGACGTGGCACATTCAGCTCACTGGTAATGTCACCCAGTGAAAAGGACAGCGAATCCGCCAGCGCAAAAGTTTTGTGGATCTCCCGTCCCAGCTGAGAAAACGAGAACCGCGAATATGGCCACGTCTTTCTGACGTCAAAATCAGCGTTTTCACGGAAAGCACAGCGGATCATGTTTTCAATCCCGGCCTTCAGGCTGTTCTGTTCGTCGTCTGTCAGGTTGGCCAGATTTCTGACATACACCGTCACGGCCAGATCGTGACGGGTTTCCGGCATGGCATAACACTGCATATCGTCGCCGTGGCCGTGGTGTCCCTGCGTGTTGATGTAATCATTCACCGCATTCACGAACGGTGCGGAAGCCACCCCACTGTCCAGCAACAGATAGGCGTTTGCGGTACCCGGTCCCCTCGGCGCTTCATGCTCAAAGAAAATCCGGTCAATACTCAGCCCGGCAACACCGGCAATCATTGAACGGTAAACCGCATCCGTGTGGTAATTGCCCACCAGGTTGAACTGGTTGCGGCAACGTTCACGCAGTTCATCATCACTTTCTTCATCGGCACCCGGCACCGTCAGCCAGTTTTCCTCGCTGGCCACATGACTGATACCATCCACGGCCACAGGCAAAATGCGGTAATACCCTGGTGCAAGGTTATAGGCTCCCCCGGTTCCGGTGGCTTTTACCGGCAGCAATGCGCTGGCCGTGCCGGAAGGGATCACCACATCGCCGGTGGTCGCCAGTTCGTACACCCTGCCGTTGATGCGTTCAGTCTGGATAACCGTCCCGGCCTTCACCGTCACAACGGCTCTGGCATCTTCCTTAAAGAAGCGGATCACACCCTGCGCGGCGCTGGCGGGCTTCGCCGTCACGTTCACCGCCCAGGCCAGCAGACGCAACATGCTCCCGCAGGCCGTGGCCACAAACATATTGGCCAGCACCGTGGATACCAGAACCTCTTTTAGCCACATCACCGGCGCAGTCACAATGGCCGTGACTAACCGCCAGAACGGTGACATGCGGGATGTGTTGGTGATCATGCCTTCCTCAGCCGCAATCGCATTAAAGCGATCCCGCACTTCAGATTCCGTCACCGGCATCCCGCTGGCCTTCACCACTTCCTCAAAATCAACCTGCGGTTTTTCTGTCATAAATCCACCTGCGCAGAAATGCCGCCAAAATCATAGGTGCTGGCCGTTATCCATAATCGTTTCTGACTTTCCTCACTGATTTCCACTGTTCCCGGAATAATCCGTTCATCATCTTCAATCAGTAATTCCATACGGGTAAAAATATCCGCCCGCATTGTTGGACTGCGTTCGGCAATCAGTTCCGTTGCCAGTCCGCTTTCAATAATGGAATGAATAATGTCCTGTCCGATACTTTTACGGTTATTACACAGTTCAGGTTCATATCCGGTATTCAGAACAAAATCACCGCCCTGAATAAGCAAATCAATATAAAGGCTCTCACTCATGCGCCCAGCTCCTGAAATTCCATTAACTGACCGGGTGTAATCATTTCTTTCGGATAAATGTTTACCGTGTCAATTTTCCGGCTATTGTCGGTTACGGACTTAGCATTACTGTTAATCGTTTTGGTAATTCCGCCCTTCTCAATGCCTTTTAATTCACCTCCGGTTAAAAGCCTGTCTGGGGTGAAACTATTTTGCGTCGCCGCAGGAAGTGCGCCTTCAGCTTTCGCGGATTGTTTTAACTCTGGTACCGGATACACCGCTGTTTCATTTTTAGCGATACCCGCTGAAGCAGCGCCCGCCAGTTCAATATCAACACCAGGAATATTATTTAATTTACTTACAATCCAGTTCCATGATTTCAGAAAGCCGTTTTTAACGGACAGCCAGACATTATCAAACAATGACACAATGCCCGTGGCCAGCCCGCTTAATGCCTGGGAAGGAGAAAACCCGGTCAGCATGGAAATAAAACCGTTCCAGCCTTCGCTGATAAACTGCCAGGCTGAAGCAAACACCCCGGCAAGCCATGCCACTACCCTGGCGCATGCCTGAAATGCAGCGGTATCCATGACCGCGTTCTTTACCGTGTCCCAGTGTTTAATCAACAGCCAGCAACCGGCAGCAAGCAAAGCAACGGCACCAATCACCAGCAGGATCGGCCAGCTCATCAGATTGATACCTATCCCGGCCATCATTGCCGCCATACGAACCGCCAGCAACGTACCGCGCAGAAATTTCAGCGTGGCGTTCCAGGCGACCACGGCAATATTCCCCAGCCAGACAGCCGCGGTGTAGATTTTCGTAACGGCCGTCAGCGCCACCCAGATCCCGCGCAACCCCATCATGATGAATCTGGAGACACCCATCACGATGTTGGCGACTGCGCCCACAGCCGCAAAGCTGAGCAAGGCCATTGCCGCATAACCGACAACACGCGCAATGTTGGGAAACAGCTGCATCCAGCGGGCAAAGGTCTGCCCCATATCGGCCAGACGATTCAGTACCGGATATAACACCGGGATCAACGTCAGGCCGATTACGGTCTGGATAGCCTTCAGGATTGCGACAAACCGATCCCACGGCCTCACCATTTTCTGCGCCATTTCCTGGGTACGCTTCAGACCATCAGCACCGCCCAGTTCTGTGATATTGCGCTGAAGCAGCGCCACATTACCGTACAGGTGTTTTACCACTGCCGAACTGTCACCAAATGCCGCATCCAGTTCAGCCTGGGCTTTCAGGTTCCCTTCCAGGCTTTTGCCATACTTGCCCTGTAACTTGATCAGCATTTCGGGCATGGACAGCATTTTGCCGGTGGAATCCGTGAAAGACAGCCCAAGCTTTTTACCGCCCTCAATGGCTCCGGTCATAAAGCCTTCATAAGCGCTGCTGGCTTCCGTGCCCAGTGTCCGCTGAAGCTGTCCCAGCACGGCCAGCTGTTCATCCAGCCCCACGCCGTAGTTGGTACCCACGCCGCGCGCACCTTCCATCAAATCCTTGATAGCGGCCATTTCCGTGCCAAAGGTTTTGCGCATGTACACCATTTTTCCGGCCAGCTGTTCAGCAAACTCAACTTTGCCCAGCCGGTTGGCATCGGCGGAAAAGTTACCGAACATCTGCCCCATAAACTCAGCGGTTTCCGCTGCGGTTGATTTGAGCGCAAACGCCAGGGTATTGGCGACTTTCGTCACTTTCGGCAGCTCATTCCCGGTCAGCCCGGCAATGGAGGCGTTTATACTTTCCGTGGACTGTACAAACTCTACCGCGCTGGCGCCGTAGGTCGTACTGAAGCGCAGCGCATCACGCTGAACGGCCTTAAGCGCAGAATCATCGATCCCTTTTGCGGCCGCATCATTCAGCGCGTCATACATTTCAATGGCGGGCATCAGCGCACCTTTAATGGCCATCCCTGTACCCGCCAGCCCCAGAACGCCGCCGCCAATCTGCATAAAGGCTTCTTTTGATTTTTCAGCAAAGCCCGTTACGTTGCCCTGCGCCTGTTTTAACGGGCGGGACAATTTATCAATAAGGCTTAATGTAAAATCTAACTGTTTCATTCAGTGCCTTTAAATGCTTTAGCCACGCCATTAGCCACGGCTATTCCCGTATATTCCCAGTGACGGTTATCCAGCCATATAGCGGCGGCAATATCGTCAACAGAATCCTGACCATGTGGTAAATAATGACGGCGAAGAATTAAATACTGTTCGAGTCCATTTCGTTCAATATCATGGACTCGCTTTGTCAGTTTTTTACTTCAACCTCCAGTTCAGGCGCGTAAATATCATTAACCTTACTGACAAGTTGCAGTGCTGCACCCGGACGTTTTAATACGTCAATCAGTGCTTCTTTCGTTTCCGGGGTAACAATACGCATCAGATAATTATTTGCAGGTGCAACTTTATTATCCATCGTCATTTCATTAATCAGTTTATTGTAGGCAGTCTGATTAGGTTCAAAAACAATATCTGCACCACAAACACTCAGTTTAATTTGTTCCATAAATAACATGCTCTCTTAAATTAATTTCATCGACTAACTGATTATGACGCGCCGCACACTGGCCATATATTTCAAGGTAAACAGTCAGCAGTTCCGCTGCATCTTTACCTGTTGCCCCGTTCAGACGCGGCAGCTGCGTGGCGCATCGTGTTTTCAGGTTTTCCTGATAACGCACGTTCGGTACCGGCGACGGCGCTGTTGTACATGCTGACAAACTCATCAGACAGGCACCTGTTAGTAAAAACCGGCTTAAGCACTTCCGTGCGGATCTCTCGCGGTTGCGCATTTCTTAGCGCCTCCAGTTTATCTTCCAGCGCCCTGGCGGAATCACTGGCAATGCCCTGCATCACCTTTCGCGATTCATTACCCGCCACCTGCGCCGCCGTGTTGATTGCCAGTTCCAGGCTGTCTCGCCGCCAGTCAGCAGTCAGCCAGCCCCAGGCAAACGCCAGCGCCACCACAACCAGCCACTGCGCGTGACTCATCAGCGCACCCCGTTATGTTCCAGGCTGAAATGATTACCATCCGGTCTGGATTTGAAGCGCCCGCCCCAGCTTCCGCCCAGCGATTCCCAGTATTCCCCCAGTGGCAGATAGTCCTCTGTACGGGTCTGGTACTGGCCGTTCACAAACAGATTAAAATCCACGGCCAGACGCTGGGTATGCAGACTGTTCGAAATACCGCTGCCCTTCTTCGCGTTCAGCGCCGCCTGTTCCGGGGTGCGGTACGCCTCGCCAAACGTCAGCCGGTAGCCGCGTTCTTCTGCCCAGTGGATCAGGTTGGCCACCATGACGGTAAACAGCTGCTGCTTTTCACTCAGGGTCATTTGTCACGCTCCCGTTCTTCTTTCCCGCTGCACGTCTGCGCAGCCACATTTCAACAGCCTGATAACCAGCAATACCCAGCGCAGCCCCCAGCCCCTGAATAGCCAGCGGGCTGGCTTCCGGGATTTGAATCAGCGCCGCGCCAGCGATAACTGAAACAAAACTGCCCAGGATCACACGGCTGATAAACAGGCGCGGTGTAATGGGATCATCACTGGCCAGCACCTTCGCAACAGCAATGAGCGCCCCCATAATCAGCAGTGAATAAAGGCTCTTTTCATGTTCCTGCATTCCGGCTTCCTTATCCGATCAGGTTTTCCGTGGCTTCCGCTTCCAGATACGGCACACCGTTGATGTTCACGAACTTGGGACTGGTCACAAAATATTTGATTTTGTGCGTCGCCACACCGCCGCCCTTTGGATCGATATCCAGCAGATTACTTAGCTGAAGTTTGTTGCCGAACGATTCCACTTTCATTTCTTCGCTGCCCGCTTTGGCATAGAAAAGAAAATCCAGCGGCGGAATACCACGCCACGAACCTGCGGCGCGGGCTTTGGCCGTCAGTACGCCCAGCACTTTGGAACTGACTTCAATTTCTCCCTCTGCGGCCACATCGCCATCAACATGGCCATCCGGCACACCACGGGTCTGGGCGGCGGCGCTGTTATCCGTAATATCGAGTGTGATTTTCTCGATGTGAATCAGATCGCCGTCAAGATAGGTATCAAACGACATACCCGAAATACGTTTACTCATGCAGCGCCCTCCAGACTGGCATCCAGTAACAGACTGATGGTGATTTGCAGCGGAACTTCCCAGGTGCGTACCACCAGATAAATATCCACCGTCTTTTTGTTCTTCCAGACAATGGTCACGTCACCGTCCTGCGGCGGCTTTACTTCCCCCGGAAATGACACGCCATTGATACTGGCCGCTGTGGACATTTCACGCAGTGGACGTGCAAACAGCGTCTGGTGTGCAGCAATGCTGCCCGGTGTGCTGTTCAGTGAACGATCCGCAATTTTGCTGATAGCCAGCAGACGTACACGACGCGCCGCTTTATCGGCAACACGCAGGGTTTCAATCGACTGGTAATCGCCGCCTTCCACATCCAGCGTCCGCCCGTCAGCCCAGTAAAAACCGTCATAGTCCGGGTACCACATCGGCACACTAAAGCGCTGGGCTTCCAGTGCCTGAAGCGTGGCCAGTTCCAGCACCGCCCCGGTACCATCAACCGGCATTTCATCACTTCCCAGATTCAGCAGCGCCCCGGTTTTCACACGGGCAGGACTGTCTGCGATAGTCACGGCACGACTGCACAGACGGCCAGCCAGCACACCCGGCTCATTTCCCCACAGACGCGGAACTAGTTGCACCGCCTTCTCTGCAATACCATCCTGAATAGCAGACACACGGGTAAGGTAATCCGCCTGGGCTTCTTCTTCCTGCATTCCCTGCACGGCCAGGATGAACCACACCCAACGCCCATATTTGGAAATCAGCGTGGATCGTAACGTCGCCGCCTGATTCACTTGGGCTTTTGCCGTCACATCACTGGACAGCACCACCCCTTCCACCGAACACACCACCTGTGCGGCCAGTACCGCTTTTACCCAGGCATCGTCCTCAGCATCTGCGGGCAGCACATGCATAAATGCCCACCAGTTCTGACCGGCGTTTGCCAGTGCCGCCAGAACATCGTTTTTCAGCGGGCTTTCCCCTTCACCCAGCAGTGCATCAAAATCACTCTGGGCATTCACCGCCAGCGTTTTCCCCACATTTTTGGTACCCGTACCGATAAACAGCAGCGTGCGCCCCACTTCATTGGTTTCACCCAGCAGCTGGTTTACCTGGTTCACGGTCACGTTTGGCCAGGTCATGCTTTCCCCTTAATATCCTGCGCCTTAACATCCCAGCCAAAGCCAATGGCCTGAAGCTGACGCGCCAGCGCGTTATCAAATTCATCGTCACTCATGCCCAGAAAGACACGGGCAGGAAGATCCACTGTCCAGCTGGTTTTCACCGCCTTACCGCTGAGTTTTCGAATCAGTAACCCCGCCCGGCTGTATGGCATTGTTTGGGTTAACTCGCCCAGCGTGGGCTTTTTCCAGCGTTTACCGGTGCGTACCCGGTACCCCAGCGCCCGCAGTTTTTTGGCCAGGGCTGGCGTGGCCATTTTTCCGGCCTCCGCCTTCCGTGGCTGGCTGCGACAGCTGACACTGACGCGCATCCCGTTTTGTTGCGCATATCCGACTGTCCCGGCCGGTACCGGCGTTTCCCCGTTCCGGTAGCCACCGCCCTGCAAATAAATCCGTACCGCCTGAATCTCTGGCATTTCCCGGATATGCAGTAGTTTTGGCAGGTTCCGCAGCATCTTCCCTTTGCGCTTCGTTTTACGCCCCGGCCACTTCTGGCCATCAGGTGCTTCCTGATTGCGAACGTGCCGTTTTGCTGCGGTAATCACGCCATATTTGGCCAGCCTCCAGATAAGACGCTGGCGCTTTTTGGGCGGCAGTTCCATGCTGGCCAGTGATTTACGCAACTCTGCCAGCTGCTTTTTATTCAGCTCGCCACCGGCAATCATTCGTTACCGCCTACCGGCGCACCGGTTTCATCCACGCCATAAATATTGGCGGTGATCGCTATCCAGACTTCGGGATTAACCAGCGACCAGCGTTTCCCCTGCCACGGGATTGCCCCGTTTTCGTCCTCCCTGATCACCAGTTCTTCCGCCATTGGTACCGTCAGCACAATAGTGGCGGTTTCCTCATCCTCCACTGACACATCCCAGTCCGGTTCAGCTTCAGTCAGGCCGACTTCATCCAGTAATTCCCTGTCAGCCTCATCCAGCCACGCGGCCAGCAGCGACATAAGCAACTGCGGCGGACACAGGCGGTACGGGAAACGCTGCCAGCTGATTACCGCGTCATAGCGAATCACCGCCTGGCGGTACTGCCCCAGCCCGTAATCCTTCGCAGCGGGGATGAACTTCATTTCATCCAGCACACTGTCAAATGACTGCATGGCGCGCGGCGGCACGTTTTGCTGAAAAAATGCGGTCAGGCTCTCAAGCTGTGTCTGGCTCATACTTTTTTCACCGTTGCACGTTTAAGCCCCTTCATGCGACGGATAACCACTGAGGCCTCAGCCAGTAACCCGGCGCGGGTTTCCATACTCTCCTGCCCCGGATGGGTTTCACGTCGCCCGACAGTGGCAAATTCCCCCAGCAAATCCGCTTTTGCCCTGGCAAATACCGCTTTCATGTACTGGGCGCACAGGCTGTTAAGCCCGCCCATTTTTACGCCCGGAACATCTGCTGCCAGCGTGTGGCCTTTTGTTTTCCAGCTGGCCTCCACGTTTTCCAGCTCGGCATTCACCTCCGCGACTGCGGCCAGCAGCGCCTGACTGATGGTGTCCGCGTCGATATCGGCTGGCAGTGACCGCTGCGCCTGAAAGTCCTTCAGATTCAGATCCGGCCAGAACCCGTTATTCGTCAGCGGTTCATCCTGATAATCCAGCGGTTTTCCGCTAAACATAATTCCCCCGAAAAAGGCGGACTGACCGGTTTCCACGGCACAGTGACACATGGAGTGTTCTGCCCTCCACCGCGTCCGCCTGGCTTGCGGTAGTCTTTACCCCTGCGTCAGTTTTCGGATACGGGCGGCAATCGTCTGCCGTGCCGTTCTGACGCCGATTTTTAAATAGTATTTTTCTGCGGTGGCCAGCAGTTGATCGGCTTTCTCCAGCGTTTCAATGTCGTCAACACTCGCGGCCGTTGTCTGGCCATCTTCGCCGCGCAGCAGCTCCAGCCCGGCAAATTTGAACCACTTGGCCGTAACCTGTTCATGCAGCCGCCAGGTACTGGCGACACGCTCAAATGTGCGGGAAAAATACGGCTCAACACTTTCCCCGCGCCCGGATGTTTCCTGCGCCCAGGCCAGCATCGTATCGGCCACGAACGTAGGAAAATTGCTGCGCAACCGATCCGGGGTTGCCTGCTGCTGGCTGATTGCAATGTCAGCCCAGTCCAGCGCCTTATCCAAATCGCCCACGTCAAACAGCCAGATAACACACCAGGCAAATACCGGGTTGGCGTACACCTGCCCGCTTTCCAGATACGCTTCCACAGTCGGTGTCCAGCGCGGCAACAACACATCCCGCTTAAACTCAACGCGATCCGCGATTGTCGGCAGGTTACGGGCATGCTCCACATCCGTTTCCAGCGCCTTAATCAACAGGTGCATGCTTTCTGTGGTTTCCAGTGCCTGACTGCGTTTCAGCTTTTGTTCCATCGCAATGCGCTGGCTGTGACGCTGCGCGGGAGAAAGTGCCATTTATCAGCCCTCTGCTGGTTCGGAAACCTTGCCAATGGTCACGGCGGATTCATCAATGGCCGCATACAGTTCCGGCACTTCAACCGCATAGCCTTCGTTACGCAGGTATTTGTTTTCGAACTGCTTACGATCTTCAACAAATTCCGCCTTACGCATGCGGGTGTTGCGCTGGGTGTAGATATGCAAATTAGAAAGCGGCGTGACGACCATACGTTTACCCGGCATAAACGGCGGGATAACAGCAGGACGGCCAGCAATAGTGCTGCCCAGCATCTGCGCCGCGATTTTCTCAGTCGGGCGGTCTGCGGCCTGATACAGTCGGTATTGTTCAGCAGCGACCAGATCGGCACCGACCAGAACCACCAGACGCGGGTCATTGCGGAACTGTGCCGGAATCTTGGCGTTAATCAGGTCTGAAGCCATTGCATCCAGTGATTTGTAATCCCCGGCTTCATCCAGCACGACCGGATCGGTCATAATCTGATTACCACCCAGCAGCGTTTTCATACGCTCATGCCAGCCGATGTTGACATCTTCGCCGTTCGGGTTATCCGTTGGATTCGTCGTTTTTGCGCGACTCTTACCGTTAAAACCAATACGCAGCATATCCAGCGCAAAAGCCTGTGTGGTAAACGCCTGAACCAGGTTGTAAAACTCGTTTTCGTCCTTACCGGCATTTGCCCAGACCGAAAGCAGATCCCAGCGCAGTGCGGCGCAACTGTCCGTTTCAACCAGTGAGTAGTCATTGCCGTCCACGCCAACCTGACGAACAAAGCGGCCATTTTCACTGCGGCCGGTATGCAGCACGGAGGAACCGACAGAAATCACCTGGCCACTCAGCTGGTCAACGTCCAGACAGGTGATCATGTTCAGGAACTCCACGGACTCCAACAGCGCCAGACGTAGCGCATTTTCCTGCGGGTCATTCAGGGAGAAATAACGACTGGTATCACGTGCGCCAAACTGCTGCGCCATACCACTCGAATATTTATCCAGTAAATCCCGTGCACGATTATTAAGGTGCATAAAACTCCCTCGCGATTAAGCGATAATAAAAATGTTTTGTACTAATTAACGTCAGAACGTATTACAGGAAATTAAATTTACCCGCTTTTTCTGAAATCTTGCGTCCTGGTGCACGGGTGGATTTATTACCCAGATCGTTAAAACGTTTAACGATATCTTTTGCATTATCACGAATAGCCGCAAATTCTTCGGTATCGACCACTTCCGCAATGGTATCCACATCACCCTGAACATCATTCAGCTGATTTTCAATTTTGGCCACACGGCCTTCCAGTTCGTTTACCACATTGGCCAGCGCCTGTAACTTATCATCACCCTGCGCGGTATCATCAGGCGGCGTTTCATCTTCAAACTTCGGTTTAATACCAAATAATTTTTGCCAGTTCTTCATTCGTATGTCCTGTTTAATTTTTCCGTCACGGGAAATCACGCAACTGTAATATCCCTGCTTAGATAATTTTTTGCGCCGACTACTAAAGCGCAGCCGTGTGGTGCCAACACTGGCGGGAGTATCTGTTACCGCCAGCCCCTTGAGGTATGTACGCCCACTCCCTCGCCAGTTCTCATCCGGTTCAATCGAAAAGAACAGGAGCTGATCTTCATGGTTGGCGAAAATTAAACGCATATTCGGGCAAAGGCTGACATAAAGCCGCGCCAGTCCGTCATCGCCATCATGCCAGGTGGCCTCCAGCACCTCCCCAAAATTACCGCAATCATCCTCGTGTTCAGGCCAGATCAAAGCGACATAGTGGTTATAGTCATAGGTTTCCCCCATATCGATAATCCACTGGCGTTTAATCTCTCTGCCGTCAACGGTATCCCCTTCGGTAGCAACACACAGCCAGTCAGTTTTTAAATGCGACATATCCCCCCTGATTTATTCACCGACGCTGCAAATCAATTATTGCCAAATAAAACCACCACCGCATCACGCTTTATTCTGAACAGTTCGGTTATCACGTATTACCGAACAGACGCGAATTAACACCGCCGTTTTTTCATAACAGCCACGGCATAATTATCCGCATGGCTAAATACTCAGAAGAACTAAAAGGCGTTGTCCGCGCACTTTATTTGCGCCGCTATACGCCAAAAGAAATTGCATCAGAATTAAATCTGCCGAATGCGCGGATCGTTTACTACTGGGCTGAGAAATACAGCTGGGCGGATTTACTCAGTTTTGAAAGCACAGAGGAGGCAATTGAACGCCGCTACCAGCTGCTGGCCAGCCGCGATAATAAAACCGATCTCGACCTGAAAGAAATGGACATGCTGATTGCCCACGCCACAAAGCTGCGTGCTCAAAGCAATAAGCATAAAGAAAAGATGGCCAGTGGCCAGAGTAACGGGCAGGCAGCTGTGCGGGACAGCGACAGCGATGAACCGCGCCCCAAACGCAAAAACAGGAAAAACGATATTTCTTCTCTGACTCAGGCGGATTTTGACACCTGGGCGGATGAACATCTTTTTGAATACCAGAAACACCTGCGCAGGAATATTGGCCAGCAGGTCAGGAACATCCTTAAAAGCCGCCAGATCGGTGCCACCTGGTACTTTGCATTTGAAGCCTTTGAAAACGCGGTCATGACAGGCGATCCGCAAATCTTCCTGTCTGCCTCCAAAGTCCAGGCGGAATACTTCCGGTCTTACATCGTCAACATTGCAGAGCAGTATTTTGGCATCACGCTGACCGGTAACCCGATCCGCCTCAGCAATGGCGCTGAACTGCGTTTTCTCTCAACCAACAAAAACACGGCACAGTCTTACAGTGGCCACCTGTACTGTGACGAATATTTCTGGGTGCCTAACTTCGCCAGGCTTAACGAAGTGGCCAGCGCAATGGCCACCCATGACAAATGGCGCACCACCTACTTTTCAACACCATCGGCCAAAACACACCAGGCTTACCCGTTCTGGACGGGTGAGGAATGGAAACAGGGCAGCAAAAAACGCGCGGCCGCTCAGTTCCCGTCCTTTGATGAAATGCGCAACGGCGGACGGCTTTGCCCGGATGGTCAGTGGCGCTATGTCATCACGATGGAAGATGCCATTGCGGGCGGTTTCAACCTGGCCAACATCGAGAAGCTGCGCAACCGCTACAACACCGCCACCTTCAACATGCTCTATATGTGTGTGTTCGTGGACAGCAAAGATTCTGTATTCAGCTTTTCAGACCTGGAAGCCTGTGGCGTGGAGGTGGACACCTGGCAGGATCACAACCCGGACGCTGCGCGGCCATTTGGTGACAGGCCAGTGTGGGGAGGCTTTGACCCGGCACGTAGCGGCGATTTGTCGTGTTTTGTGATTATTGCCCCGCCGATGTACGCCGCAGAGAAATTCCGCGTTCTGAAGGTCATTAACTGGAAGGGCATGAACTTCCGCTATCAGGCCAGGCAGATCGAACTGCTGTTTAAAAAATATAACTTCACCTATCTGGGAGTGGACGTTACCGGCATTGGCCAGGGGGTTTTTGACAACATCCAGCATTTTGCCATGCGTGTGGCCGTCGCCATTCGTTACGACATGAACACGAAAAATCAGCTGGTACTGAAAGCGGCGGACGTGGTGGAAAGCCAGCGTATTGAATGGGACAAAAACCTGAAAGAGATCCCAGCCAGCTTTATGGCTGTACGCCGCACCACCACGCAAAGCGGTAACGCCATGACATTTGTCGCTGACCGCAGCCAGGACACTGGCCACGCGGAGGCGTTCTGGGCAATTACCCACGCCCTGCATAACGAACCACTCAACTACGAAAACAAACCGAAATCCCGCTGGGGTGTAAGGAAAGAGGCTGCATGAGTAAAAAAAACCGCTTCGTTAAGCGCAACCCGCGCGGCGATAAGTCCAAAAAAATGAGCATCATCACATTCGGCAAACCAGAACCCGTACTGACCACCGGCACGGATTACCGCGACATCTGGTACGACAATGCCGCCGATCACTTTACCCAACCGATTGACCGGCTGGCACTGGCACAACTTATCAATCTGAATGGTCAGCATGGCGGCATCATCCACGCCCGGAAAAATATGATTGTGTCTGATTATCTGGGCGGTGGCCTGACTTACGACCAGCTGGAAGCTGCGGCGTTTGACTATACAACCTTCGGGGATATTGCGATTGGCAAAATCCGCAACGGATGGGGGGAGGTGATTGCCCTGGAACCTTTACCCGGCCTGTATATTCGCCGCCGAAAAGTCAGAGACAACGCCACAGACCAGCCCGGCGATTACGTGGTATTGCAGGACGGTGAACCGCAGGTATGGCCGCAGGAAGATATCATTTTTATCAAGATGTACGACCCGCAGCAGCATATTTACGGGCTGCCCGACTATATCGGCGGCGTACACTCGGCATTGCTTAACAGTGAAGCCGTCATTTTCCGCCGCCGCTACTACCACAACGGCGCCCATACTGGCGGCATTCTCTATACACGCGATCCCAGCATGACGGATGAAATGGAAGAAGAAATTGAACAGCAGCTGCGTGACAGCAAAGGTATTGGCAACTTCTCCACTATTCTGGTGAACATTCCTGGCGGGGATGGGGACGCGATCAAGTTCATCGAAATGGGTGATATCTCTGCAAAAGATGAATTTGCCAACATCAAAAACATCAGTGCGCAGGACATTCTCAACGCGCATCGCTTTCCTGCTGGCCTGGCCGGAATTGTCCCGCAGAACACTGCCGGTCTGGGGGATGTTGAAAAGGCGGAAAGGATTTACAAGAAAAGCGAAATAGCGCCCATTCAGCGCCGGTTTATGACCGCTGTTAACAACGATCCCGAAATACCGGAGAGGCTGCACCTTAACTTTGATTTAAGTTACACAGAATCAACGGATAAGGATGCGGCATGAGGCGAAAAAGGCTAAAATCCAGGCATCATTTAACAGCTGGAGCATGGAATATGCGAGTTCTGAAAATCGAATGCCCGGAATGCGGCTCAAAGGCTGTTATTCGTAAAACAAACCGGAAGCACCGGCAGATTGCGGATATTTACTGCGCCTGTTCAGATGTGGAGTGTGGCCATACGTTTGTGATGAATCTGACGTTCTCCCACACTCTCAGCCCCAGCGCGAAAACGGGTGATGCGATGGTGCAGAAAATACTGAATGCACTTTCACCCGATCAGCGCCAAATGGCATTAGACCTACTGAAAGCGACTCCCGCCGCCTGATAAGCCCCCTTCCTGGGGGTTTTTAGCTTCTGTTCTGACCATCTCCCGCATTTCTCCAGCAATCTCACCAATCCAGGCCAAAGCGATTGTTTTTTCTCTCTGGTTACTTTCGTACACATGGGCAATTTTGGCCAATAACTCAATGCGCTCCAGCTGTGCCGACGCTTCCAAAAGATCCATTTAGCCCCCACAAACAATATATAACTGTATATACATACAGTACACCGTAAAGCACAAATTGTGAAATGTATTTTCCTGCCATCTACTGACAAATGAATGTGTTACACAGATTTATACAGCTACAACCACCCCGGCCACAGCTCGTGCATTGGCTCGCTTCGTGTCTCTTGCAACCGGCCATTACGGTAAATCAATGCCACCTGGCCAAATCTCAAACCACTACCCCGCATGAGAATGGCTATTTCATCGTCAGAACCATCAAAACCCCGGCTGCGCAATTCCAGTTTTAACCGTCTGCGGGTTCCACCCTCCGTACAGTTATTGACAGAACTCCAAGGGGCGGCGTTGCCGCCAGAAAAACCCGCCTCCGCTGGCGCTTCGGCCAACTTCGCAACCTTCTGCCACTTCACCAGGCGCGTACATACCGCCGAATCTGGAACCAATGGAGAATAGACACCCTGAACGCGCTGCACATCTTCTGCGTATTCATTGCCCTGCTCTGTGATTTCATAAGCCAGACGAACAACCAGATCTCGGCGGGCAACCAGTGCACCACCCTGCGCCTGGGTGTATGCAGCCCAGTCCCCAACATCCGCAGCAGCCAGAACCGCATCCATTCTGCGGTCAGTCAGTACCTGATCACGCAACCGGCGTAATTCGCGCCAGACAGTCACCGGCGCACCGCCAATCTGCTGAAACTGGCGAATGCGCCAGCGGGAAGCCCATGCAGAAACGGATTTGGCCATATCCCGCAGGTTCTCCCCTGTTTCGTCGTCCTGCTCACCATCCAGCGCAAACCCATCAATGTTTTTGGATATATATTTGGCGATGTAACCCGTAGCCGAACCTTTAGCTGGATCGATGGCTTCAACATGGAAACGTGCCTTTAGCGCGTTTGGCGTTTGCAGTTCTTCGGAGTCGGTAATTCTGGCGTGATAGCAAAGAATATCGCGCACGGTATCCACATCACGGGGACGCATAAAAAGCAGCATGTGCCAGTGTGGTGTCCCATCGTGGTGAGGCTCTACCACACGAAAACCAAAAATATGGATACCTGCCCGGGAAATAGCGGCGCGGGCTTTCGCCCATACACCACATAAATAGCGCTGGGTGTCCTGCGGGGTGCAGCCATCCCATTGTGAAACAAAGCCCCCTTTGCTGTGTACCGCGTGAAAACGCGATGGCGCGGTGATGGTGTAAAACTCACCTGCCAGCCCTTCTTCGTTGGCCATATCTTCAAATCCTCGCATTCTTACCATTAGCTCACAGCGACGGATCGCCGGATTTGCAACACTGCGGTGCACCATGCTGTCCAGTGCAATACGCAGCCCTTCATCATTCAGCAGGTCAAACTTTTTAAAAAACTCAAGATTCCGCTTTTTCTGGTCTATCCATTCGCCCAGGGTTTTACGTGACACATAAGCACTGGCTGCTTTTTGCACCTGCCCCACGGCTATGGCCATATGTTCACGCTGCACGTCTCGTGCTCGTTTAAGACGCTGGTACCACCATTCTGGCGCCATCATGCGCAGTATCCCGGATTCAGCCTTACGCATGTCTAGTTGGCCTTCATTGGCTTCATGTTCAGCCCAGTACGGGGGCTGATTGTTCAGCATCAGGCAACATGCACAAAGGTTGCGGTAAGATTCCAGAGTGCGGCGGTGCAACTCTCTGGCGTCGTCAGTGCCTGAATCAAACTGTTCGGTGAAGTCATAAAGTAACTGCGAAATCCAGCCAGAGACCTGGCCAGCCAGTTTTTTAAGATCAGGACGGTCTAATGACGGCAAGCGCTCCAGCGACTTACCAAAAGGAAGATCAAGCGTATCAGCGGCCAGCTTGTAACGTGCAGCCACTTTGCGCAGACGTGGCAATACATTCCCGCCGATTGTTTTGCGCAGGAATGTATTGGCACGGCGACGCCCGTCACGGCCAGTTAATAACTTTTCGTAACGGTTACCGAAATACCCGGCTAACCAGTCGGGTATCTCATGCAGGTACTGGGAACGCCATTCATAATCCTGTGGGTTAACAGCCCACAGGCGGCGTTCTGTGATTGTCGCATCTGCCGGTGTACCTGGCGCAAAAGTTTCACGTCGCCAGGCATCAACGGCATAACATTGTTCGTTTATTGCCAGCGTCATGCGCTGGCCTCAAGCGCTGCCGGCAAAGGCCATTTAAGTATCAGTTCTGCCGCCACTTTCTGGCTTGAAGCTGCCGCACCAACGCTGCGCGGCGCATTAACCTTTACGGCCTCAAAACCTGCGTAAAGGTAATGCACCATTTCCAGATCACTGTTTGACGCAACAACCTTAACTCCACGTTCAGCCAGGCGGCGCAGCTTACGCGCCAGCCGTCCCTGATCCATGTGAGAAAAACCACGCTCATGGTAAGCGGTGAAATTGTCAGTATCAGTCAGGTAAGGCGGATCACAATAAACAACGTCATGCCCGTCCCGCACCAAATCAAGCGTTTCTGAATAGTGGGCAGTAATGAACGTTGCACGTTTCGCTTTTTCAGCAAAAGCGCGGATTTCATCAGCAGGAAAGTACGTTTTTTTGTACTTACCAAAAGGAACATTGAACTGGCCACGGCGATTGTATCGGCACAGGCCATTGAAGCAGTGACGGTTCAGATAAAGAAAACGCGCCGCAGCTTCCACAGATTCAGAACCAAAGGATTTGCCTGATTGGTTGAAGGTATCACGCACCGCGTAATAGAACACAGCGCGGCTTTCTTCATCGCCTAATGAACCGGCAGAAAATAAAGCCTCCAGCTCAATGAGCAATGCATCAGTCTGATAGGCCATTGTCTTATACAGATTCACCAGGTCGGGATTCACATCAGCGATCAGATACTCGTCATAATCCGTATTCATCATGACAGCACAGGAACCGGCGAAAGGTTCAATCAAGCGCTTACCCTCCGGCAGATGGGGAAGCAACTGTGGCATAAGGCGGGCTTTGCTGCCCACCCACTTAAGCGGAGTTTTAACGGCCATATTCAACCCCACTTAAAAACAATTCTGATACACCGTTAGAAATGATGTATTCCAGCACTTCAAGGGGGGACAATGGCCGAACAGACAACACTACCCAGTTATCCGTATTGGCAATGATTTCATTCACCGGCAAAACATGGGTAATAACGGCCGCCCACTCTCGCCCGGTGTATTTCCCGTGCTTCCACTCGCACAGCGAAAGAACATCTCCGGCTTTATAGTTACGATCATTCTTACGCAGTTCTGCTTTTTTCTGACCATCGACTACTGCGTTAAGGTACTTGGGCGCGATTTTTACCGTATGAATTTTTACTGCCATGCGGCACCGCCTTTGCTGCAAATCGCCGCAGCTTCTTCGCGGATTAACTCAACGATTTCCGTTGCGCTTAAACCTTCATTGGCTGCGTGGGTGGCCAGCTTATCCAGACGGGTGGAACATAGATCAGCAGCTGCGGCTTTACCTTCCTGTGTGGCTTTGGTGAGCATGGCCAGAAGGTCAGTACCTGATTTCGTTGCGGGTAAATCCTGGTGTGTCATGTGCATTTTGGTTTCCTTAAAGCAAAAGAATCCCCGGCCACCTAAGCTGTGACCAAAAAATTCAGGTTTTTAATTAGTGAAAAGCGGGTTGTACAGTGACAGCGGAATGGTTCGGTGCTGGAATAAGGTGCAGCTCGTACGTTGTCCGCCACCACTCCTGGATCAGTGCTTTAATTTCGCCAACACCCAGCGCACCGGCCGTATAGAAAATGGCGCGGATCCCGGCCAGCGCTTCAATCTGTGCTTCTTTGCTTTCGGCCTCGCGGTACACGCAGCACCAGAAAGCGGCATTGATTGCCAGCCAGTGACGCGGATTAGTCATGTGCTCAGTGTCATTAAAGAAGAATGGATGCAACGCAATGCGACCATTTTTACTGGTGCTTTTCTCTGCAAATGCTAAGGCGTAGTTATGCGGGACTCCCCACGCAGCCAACTCTGCACCCAACGATCTACCCTCGACGGAAATAATAGTCATTAGTGATTCCCCTGCTGCTGCAACTTTTGGACGATATGAGGCGCGATTACCATCTGCACCCCGCTACTGCTATAAATTGGATGTACCTTTTTGATCGGACGGTTCGCGGTGCGCTTCGAAAAATCGCTGTCACGTAAACTGCCGAAACCATCAAACGTTAACCGCGCCCGTGAAATGCCTTGGCGCAGCAGAATCATGTCCCGATAGCCCAGGCGTTCATAAAGCTCACGCCAGCAGCACTTGCTTAAGTGGGCTTTAAATGCCCTGGCGCCAGAAGTAACCGCAGCGGCATAAAGCACCACGCCGCGCCACTCCGGTGTCAGGTTGTCCCACCATTCAGCGGCCTCGCTGCTTTCACTGAAGTATTTGCGGCGGATCTGTTTTAAATGTTCCAGTCCACGCTTTTGTTGTTCCTGGCTAATCGCCATAGCGCCCCCCTATACACCCAACCAGACGACGGACTTTTGTAGGCAAGAAACGTAAAACCACCCCGCCTTTCATTCGAACAGACTCATGCGCATTGAATTTATACGTGTGGCCAGGATTCCAGCGCTGACCGTTCGGCAGTTCTATCCAGCCCGTTGAACCGCTTGGCCGTTGCATGGCTGGTGATTCTTTTTTCAGGTAAGTCACAAACGCTTTCATGGCGCTCCCTCACATCAAGCCGGTGGCGTTAGCCGTCACCAGATCCACCGCTGCGGCCAGAACGGGCGCAGACTGGATACGACTTTCAACGGTATAAGCCAGCACGGATAAGCTACGGATTGCATCGCGGGCGCGATCCAGAATTTGTGTACGGCGGGCGGCGGTCATATGGCTAGTTGATACGGCTTCCCCAGCAATTGCGCCCACACTGGCTGTGGCACTCAGTGCGCACAGCTGCATGTTGCCTTCTGTGGCATTGTTCACCGGTACAGATGGAAGGCAGTTAATCTGCCCCAGCATCCCATCCAGTAAACGTGCATCTTCGGTGTAATCCGTAATGGCTAAAAGCTCGTCACAGGTTAAACGGTGCGGCTGTGCTGGATTCAATTTGTTGCGCAAGATTTGCGGCCTCATACCAACGGCGGCGGCTACATCTTCCAGATTGTGTTCAATTGCAAATGCTCGGCAAGCCGCATCAAAGTGAGCATGTTTAGAGGTCTGGTAATCAAACATTGTTTGCCTCTCCCTAATCCGTAGGATGGATTACGCGTTAAGCGAAATATCACATTCACTTAAAGCCTGAATAGTGAGCGCGGCCATGTTGACTTCGACCAGGCCTTTCTTTTGCTTACCCTTCGGCTTGATAGGTAATTTTCCGTATTCGATCAGGTTTCTAGCGGTTTCTTTGTTAGTACCAGTACGGCGGCAATACTCGTCTAGAGGCAGGTATGGTTCTGGGATGATGATTGTAATGTTTGGACGCATAAGGCAAACTCCATTGGTTAACCTGTACGGCAATACAGGTCTGTAACTGTCAATATTCACTTAAACCTACAAAGCGGAGTTTAAACTCACTTCGCGATACATTTCAAGGTAAAACTTTCGTGAACCTACAAATTGAGTTTTCCAGAGGCGGATCTGATGTACTGGATAGGGTCATTCAGGCGTACGGATTCAACACAAAGCTAGCTCTAGCGGAACATCTTGATATAGCAAGTAGCAGCCTAGCTAACCGCTATAAGAGAGATTTTTTCCCAGCTGATATTGTTGTGAGATGCATGGCTGAAACAGGAGCTACGTTGGAATGGCTTGCAACTGGGCAAGGTAGAAAGTTTAACGACGACGAATTAGACATCATGAAGCTGCCGCGTAAGAAGATTGTCGATGGCAAACTTTATGAGTCCGGCTTTTTAATGCTCGACAAGGTTACTTTTTTACCAGGCAAACCTTTACCTCAGAATCCAATCTGCGTGATTGACAACACAATGCAATACATTGTTGATCAAGAATTTACTGAAGTTTATGACGATGTTTGGCTTGTTGAGGTTGAAGGTAAATCCAGCATAAGAACACTTACGCGTATTCCAGTAGGAAAGGTGAGAGTTAGTGGCGTAGGCATGGCTTTTGATTGCGGCATTGATGATATAAAAATTATCGGCCGCGTTGTTCTGACGATTGAATGAAATGAGTGTCCGTAAACTTTCTACTGGCGAATGGATCGCCGACTTCTACACCGTCAACCGCAGCAATGGCAAGAACGGGAAGCGTATACGTAAAAAATTTGCCACTAAGGGAGAAGCCCTGGCATTTGAGAATCACACGCTTCAAAAGGTAGATAGTGCGCCGTGGTTAGGTGAAGGGAAAGATAAACGAACTTTAATCGACCTGATTACAATGTGGTACGAGCGCCACGGCGTTGCCCTACGCAATGGTGAAAAGCGTAAGGACGCAATGACCTGGGCAGCGGAGTGTATGGGTTTTCCGCTGGCCACTGAGTTTAATGCCCAGCTGTTTACAGCATACCGTGCCAAAAGGCTTGAAGGGCATTATGCCCGTACTAACCGTGTTTCTAAGGTTTCACCTAAAACAATGAACCTTGAACACGCATATTTTCTGGCTATGTTCAATGAACTGAAACGGATCGGTGAGTGGTCAGCCCCTAACCCACTGGAGAACGTCAGACAGTACCGTACAGATGAAACTGAAATGGCATTTCTCACTGCTGAGGAAATTGATCGGCTTTTGCTGGAATGCAAACGCAGTAAAGTAAGTTATTTAGAGTTAGTCGTAAAAATCTGTCTGGCGACTGGCGCAAGATGGAATGAAGCGGCAACACTCAAAAGTTCCCAGATAGCTGGCGGAAAAGTCACCTTCATAAAAACAAAAGGGAAAAGGAACCGTAGCATTCCGTTAGATGATGAACTGCTGGCTGAACTACCTGAAACAAAAGGCGCTCTGTTTCCAAAGCCCTGCTATAACGCTTTCCGTTCTGCTCTGGAACGTGCTGGCATTGAATTACCAGCAGGTCAACTTACTCACGTACTACGACATACATTTGCCAGCCACTTTATGATGAACGGCGGCAATATACTGGTTCTGCAAAAAATCCTCGGCCATGCCGATATCACCATGACAATGCGTTACGCGCATTTCGCCCCAAGCCACCTTGAAGAAGCTGTGCGACTTAACCCCTTAAAATGTCGCAAAATTGTCGCGACAGCTTAGAAATACTGCCGAATACTCACGAACATTAACTAACGTAACTTATTGATAACACTGTAAGTTACTGTTTTTCGTAGATAGTTAATGCTTTATAATATAGCCTGTGCTATATCTGTATATAATAAAGACATCCCTCAAGGATTGATGGGATCGTGAAGTCAGGAGGTTCATATGAGTGAATTCAAGAGGTGTATACGCGTGTTTAGCCACTCTCCCTTTAAAGTACGGTTAATGCTGATCTCTATGCTGTGTGACATGATCAACGGCAAACCTGAGCAGGATAAACCCTCAGAGAAATAATGCGGCGTCGCGGTACGCCGCTTCTCTTTCTGACCGTAATGCGGATTCGGTGCCGGGTTTTACCCGAATAACCCTTCTTTTTATCGGATTTGCCACCGTCCTCTCAAAACAATTTCTTTGTAGTAGTTGACCTTCTCATTCGCACAAACTATCTTTTCGCAGCCCTGCGTATATTGTGGCATCCCAGATGCGGACCTCATCCCTCTTCTCGCTCTCTCAGGCAGGCAATGACCCTTCGCGCCAGGGTAAGCACATGGCGTTTTTGTAACAGTGACATATGAATTTAACCCTCAAAGACTCACTTATTGCTCGTAGCCGGGCTATTTGCCCGTGGACTGGCCTTTATTTCTTACAGTCGCTGCTCATCAACCTGGCGTTAGGCTACCCACTTAGCCTGCTCTATAGCGTCGCTTTTACCTGTATATTGCTGCTCCTTTGGCGCTATGCGCCGCGCACGCAAAAAGTGCTGATTGGCGTATGCTCGCTGATTGCGGCGATGTATTTCCCTTTCGGTCAGGCCTACGGTTCGCCAAACTTCAATACCTTGCTGGCGCTGCATTCGACCAACATGGAAGAGTCAACCGAGATCCTGACAATTTTCCCCTGGTATAACTACCTGGTTGGGGTGTTTATTTTTGCCCTTGGCGTTATCGCCGTACGCCGGAAAAAAGACGTTCGTCAGCGCGGCTGGAATAAACTCGACAGCCTGTGTTTACTGGTCAGCATCGTTGCGTTTTTTGTCACCCCCGTGGAAAACCTGGCATGGGGTGGCGTCTTCAAACTGAAAGACACCGGTTACCCGGTATTCCGCTTCGCTAAAGACGTGATCGACAATAACAACGAAGTGCTTGATGAACAGGAACGCATGGCTGCGCTGTCGAGCGTAAAAGATAACTGGACGGTCACGGCCGTGAAGCCGAAATATCACACCTACGTCGTGGTTATCGGTGAAAGCGCACGACGCGATGCGCTGGGCGCGTTTGGTGGCCACTGGGATAACACCCCGTTTGCCAGCAGCGTGAATGGCTATATTTTTGCAGATTACATTGCCGCAAGCGGATCAACGCAGAAATCACTCGGCTTAACGCTTAATCGTGTCGTCGATAATAAGCCTCAGTTTCAGGATAACTTTGTTACCCTGGCTAACCGCGCGGGCTTCCAGACGTGGTGGTTTTCGAATCAGGGTCAGATTGGGGAATACGATACAGCGATAGCCAGCATCGCGAAGCGGGCTGATGAAGTGCACTTCCTCAAAAACGGTGACTTTGAAGCCGATAAAAACACGCGTGATGAGGAGTTGCTGAAGATGACCGCTCAGGTACTGGCAACCGAGCGTACTCAGCCGCAGCTGATTGTCCTGCATTTAATGGGATCGCATCCGCAGGCCTGTGACCGTACCCAAGGGAAATACGCGTCCTTTGTTCAGTCGAAAGAGACCTCTTGTTATCTGTACACCATGACGCAAACCGATGACCTGCTGCGCCAGCTCTATGATCAATTACGCAATAGTGGCGATAGCTTCTCCATGGTCTATTTCTCCGATCATGGACTCGCTTTTAAAGAGCGTGGTAAAGAGGTGCAGTACCTGGCGCACGACGATCAGTTCCAGCAGAATTTCCAGGTTCCTTTTATGGTGCTGTCCAGCGATGATAAAGCACATCGCGTGATTAAAGCGCGTCGCTCGGCGAATGATTTCTTGAGTTTCTTCTCGCAGTGGACGGGGATCAGCGCGAAGGAAATTGCCAACAGCTACCGCTTCATCTCAGAGAAAAAAGCCGGTCCGGTTTATATCACCAACTTTAAGCTGCAGAAGGTCGATTACAACCATCTCGGAACGGATATTTTCGAGACCAAATCTCGCTAATCTTCTGAGTAGTATGCAAAAAAAATCCGCCCCTTGAGGCGGATTTTTTATATCACCGAAGTGATTAGAAGCGGTAACCAACACCCGCGATCCAGGTACCTACGTCAACGCTACGAATACGGCTCTGCTCGTAAGAGAAGTCCAGAGCAACGTTTTCGATCGGGTTGAACTGCAGGCCAGCACCGTAGGAGAAACCGTAGTCGCTGGTGCTGTGGTTGTCAGCAGGGGTTGCTGCGTTCTGGAATTTACCGTAGCCAACACCAACAACACCGTAGATGCTAGCCCAGTCGTTCAGACGGTAAGCCGGACCTGCAGTGATGCCGTAGTACTGAGTTTTGTTGTAGTCGCCAGAAGCGTCGGTACGATCTTTTTCAGTGTAAGTGAAGGAACCGATCACGCCCAGCGGGTTGTTGTCCTGCTCGTAGCGATACTTCAGGTTAAAACCGTTCATTTTGTTCGCTGCGCCCTGAGCATCGCTCTGAGCGTAACCACCGGTAACGGTAGAAGTCGCAGCTACTGCAGTACCTGCGGTGAAAGCCAGAACAGCGGCCAGTGCTGAAAGACATGCAATTTTTTTCATAACCACCTCAAATATCAAATGTACTACAAGTAAATCTTAAGTTTTAAATATACCAAAAATTGATGGGAAACTCTTTGCGATTAGCGATGTCTAACGTCGGTTTTCATGTAACAAAATATGTCAAAAACCAGCTATCTCGTTCAATTAACATCACTTTTCTAACGAATTATGCCATTATTACGCGCACAACATGACACATTCATCCAGATGATTCCTAATCACACAGATTATTAATCCATCAATTTCATTCCATTTTACGGATCTCTGCAAAATTTTTTTCAACGAATACTCAACCAGTTGAACGTATTTCCATTACACTCGCACTTTTACTTTTCTATACACAAATTCATGCACGTCACAGCAAGGCTGCGGCGCTCAGATGAGTAGGTGTATCAACATCATTTGACAGGAGAAAGGATGCCGGGGCCGTTACGTAAAGCGTCAGTCTGGTTGCCTATTTTGGTTTTGCTCATTGCAATGTCTTCTATTCAGAGCGGGGCTTCGCTGGCGAAATCGTTGTTCCCTCTCGTCGGCGCACCGGGCGTGACTGCGCTGCGTCTTGCGTTAGGGACATTAATCCTCATTGCATTCTTTAAACCCTGGCGTTTACGATTTGCCAAAGAACAGCGCCTGCCTTTACTGTTTTACGGCCTGTCACTTGGCGGGATGAACTATCTCTTTTACCTGTCCATTCAGACCGTACCACTCGGCATCGCCGTAGCGCTGGAATTTACCGGACCGCTCGCCGTGGCGCTGTTCTCATCCCGCCGTCCTGTAGACTTTATTTGGGTTGCGCTGGCGGTGCTTGGGCTTTGGTTCCTGCTGCCGCTGGGTCAGGATGTCTCCCATGTTGATTTAACCGGTGCTGCGCTGGCATTAGGCGCTGGCGCATGCTGGGCAGTCTATATTCTCACCGGCCAACGCGCAGGCGAAGAACACGGTCCCGCGACCGTGGCGGTCGGTTCTTTAATCGCTGCACTTGTTTTCGTGCCTGTCGGCGTTCTGCAGACAGGCGATGCACTGTGGCACTGGTCGGTTCTTCCGTTAGGCTTAGCGGTGGCCGTGCTGTCGACAGCGCTTCCCTACTCGCTGGAGATGATCGCGTTAACGCGACTGCCTACGCGTACTTTTGGCACGTTAATGAGTATGGAACCCGCACTGGCGGCAGTTTCCGGGATGATTTTCCTCGGCGAAACGCTGACGCTGATCCAGACCCTGGCGTTAGGGGCCATTATTGTCGCATCAATGGGATCGACGCTCACCCTCCGCAAGGAACCGCAAATTAAGAAAGTTGACGTGAATTAATCACCCGATATTCTGCATGGTTTGCATAATCATGCAGAATATCCAACACAGTATTTCAGTGATTATTATTCTTACATTGAATCTATTTCTCACCCCCTATTTCCTCTCGCATATAACTCCTAAAATAAATAATCCACCCAATACAGAAGATTCACTAACCACATTGATTTAATTGACTATTTCATATTTCCTCGTCACTTCGCTATTAAAGTGATAGGTAAGGCCAGAAAGATTAAACCCAAATTAGGTCTATACTTACTCTCGTTGAATGACCTGGGACATAAACATCAAGAGGATATGAAAATATGAGTACAGCTAAACTGGTAAAAACAAAAGCATCCCCCCTCCTTTATACCCGTAACGATGTATCCGACAGTGATAAGAAAGCGACCGTAGAGCTGTTGAATCAGCAGGTGATCCAGTTCATCGACCTGTCATTGATCACGAAACAGGCGCACTGGAACATGCGCGGCGCAAACTTTATTGCCGTACATGAAATGCTGGATGGTTTCCGTACTGCGCTGACCGATCACCTCGACACCATGGCTGAACGTGCTGTACAACTGGGCGGCGTTGCCCTGGGTACAACGCAGGTTATTAACAGCAAAACGCCGCTGAAAAGCTATCCGCTGGATATCCATAGCGTGCAGGATCACTTAAAAGAGCTGGCCGAGCGTTATGCAGTGGTTGCTAATAGCGTACGTAAAGCCATTAGCGAAGCTAAAGATGAAGATACCGCGGACATCTTCACCGCCGCTTCACGCGATCTCGACAAATTCTTGTGGTTTATCGAAGCTAACATCGAATAACAGACATCATAAGAATTACCTATATTACCCTCGCTCCGGCGGGGGTTTTGCACTTTTATGGTGCGTCAGTTTGATCATTCGTCACTCCGAAGTAAATTATTTGTAATAATCACCTCACACAATCGTTAACGAAAGATTGTTTTATCAACAATTTTTACGCTAAATAGTCATACCGTTTGCACCCTGCCGCTTGTGCACCAAATGAGTGCCCTGAAAAGGTGCAAATCACGTGTTCTGCCCTACTTATTGTGCAGTAAATTGAGAATCCCTCTTTTTAAAACAATAGGTTGCAAAACTGGCACGATTTTTTCATTAAGCTATGTGTTCTCGCAGGGGATCGCCCCGTGGATATAAAAGGAAATGCTATGAAGTCTGTATTAAAAGTTTCACTGGCTGCACTGACCCTGGCTTTTGCGGTGTCCTCTCATGCCGCGGATAAGAAACTCGTTGTTGCAACTGACACTGCCTTTGTTCCGTTTGAATTTAAACAGGGTGACAAATATGTCGGTTTTGATGTGGATCTGTGGGCTGCCGTCGCAAAAGAGCTGAAGCTGGATTATGAACTGAAACCAATGGATTTCAGCGGCATCATCCCGGCTCTGCAAACCAAAAATATCGACCTGGCACTGGCGGGTATCACCATCACTGAAGAGCGCAAAAAAGCGATCGACTTCTCTGACGGCTACTATAAAAGCGGTCTGTTAGTCATGGTTAAGGCTAACAACAACGACGTTAAAAGCGTGAAAGATCTGGATGGCAAAGTCGTCGCAGTGAAGAGCGGCACCGGTTCTGTCGATTACGCAAAAGCGAACATCAAAACGAAAGATCTGCGTCAGTTCCCGAACATCGATAACGCCTATATGGAACTGGGTACCAATCGCGCAGACGCCGTTCTGCATGATACGCCAAACATTCTTTACTTCATCAAAACCGCGGGTAACGGTCAGTTCAAAGCGGTAGGCGAATCTCTGGAAGCTCAGCAGTATGGCATCGCGTTCCCGAAAGGCAGCGATGAACTGCGCGAGAAAGTGAACGGCGCGCTGAAAACGCTGAAAGAGAACGGTACGTACAACGAAATCTACAAAAAATGGTTCGGTACTGAACCTAAATAAAAAGAGCGTTCTGTAACGCCCGGTAACGCCAACGCTTACCGGGCCTACAATTTTGAGTCATCACGTTATGGCTCATTGTTTTTCTCACCACGGTAACAGGAACGACATATGCAGTTTGACTGGAGTGCCATCTGGCCCGCCATTCCGCTTCTGATAGAAGGCGCCAAAATGACCCTGTGGATTTCGGTCCTCGGTCTGGCTGGCGGTCTGATTATCGGCCTCGCAGCAGGGTTCGCGCGCACCTTCGGTGGTTGGATTGCCAACCACGTTGCGCTGGTTTTTATCGAAGTCATCCGCGGTACGCCTATTGTTGTGCAGGTGATGTTTATTTACTTCGCCCTGCCGATGGCGTTTAACGATTTGCGCATTGATCCGTTCAGTGCCGCTGTCGTGACCATCATGATTAACTCAGGTGCCTATATCGCGGAAATCACGCGCGGTGCGGTACTCTCAATACATAAAGGTTTCAGCGAAGCCGGACTGGCGCTTGGCCTCTCACGTACCGAGACCATTCGTCACGTTATTTTACCTCTCGCGCTGCGTCGTATGCTGCCGCCGCTGGGCAACCAGTGGATCATCAGCATCAAAGATACTTCGCTGTTTATTGTCATTGGCGTCGCTGAACTTACCCGTCAGGGTCAGGAAATCATTGCCGGCAACTTCCGTGCACTGGAAATCTGGAGCGCCGTCGCGGTGTTCTATCTGATCATTACGCTGGTGCTGAGCTTCATTCTGCGTCGTCTGGAAAGAAGGATGAAAATCCTGTGATTGAATTTAAAAATGTCTCTAAGCACTTTGGTCCTACCCAGGTGCTGCATAACATTGACCTGAATATTGGTCAGGGTGAAGTGGTCGTGATTATCGGGCCGTCTGGCTCCGGTAAATCCACGCTGCTACGCTGCATTAACAAGCTGGAAGAGATCACTTCCGGCGATCTGATCGTCGACGGCCTGAAAGTGAACGACCCGAAGGTAGACGAGCGGTTAATCCGCCAGGAAGCAGGGATGGTGTTTCAGCAGTTCTATCTCTTCCCGCATCTGACAGCGCTGGAAAACGTCATGTTTGGCCCATTGCGCGTGCGTGGAGCGAATAAAGAGCAGGCGGAGAAACAGGCCAAAGAGCTGTTGGCGAAAGTCGGTCTGGCTGAACGCGCGCACCACTACCCGTCAGAACTTTCAGGCGGTCAGCAGCAGCGTGTGGCCATCGCCCGTGCGCTGGCGGTGAAGCCGAAAATGATGCTGTTTGATGAGCCAACGTCTGCACTTGACCCGGAACTGCGTCACGAAGTCCTGAAGGTTATGCAGGATCTGGCCGAAGAAGGGATGACGATGGTGATTGTGACCCACGAAATCGGCTTTGCTGAGAAAGTGGCCTCACGCCTGATTTTCATTGATAAGGGTCGTATTGCGGAAGACGGTAATCCGCAAACTCTGATTGAAAATCCGCCCAGCCAGCGTCTGCAGGAATTTTTACAGCACGTATCCTGATGCTTACACCTCCCTTCCCCTGAAGGGAGGTTCTTCACCAGAATCCTCTCATTTCAGTCCTCTCCCGCCCTGACATCTATACTTATCCTTTTGCGTTTGTTTTCTCATGGGAGGAGTCATGCGGTGGATCCTGTTCATCTTCTTTTGCCTGCTGAGCGTTCCGGCTCATGCGGTGACGATACCCGGCGTGACGCCAACGACGTCAGCCAGTCCACAATCCGCACCCGCGGCAGAACCTGATGTAGAACAAAAGAAAGCCGCCTATGGCGCACTGGCTGACGTACTGGAGAATGAGACCTCACGTCAGGAGCTGATAGATCAGTTGCGAAAAGTTGCGTCCACGCCGCCCCCCGACCCCGTGCCAGTCATCGTTCCTCCCACACTGACAGAAGAAAAAACCGTACTGGAAAACGTGACGGATGTCAGTCGTCACTATGGCGAGGCCCTCTCCAGCCGTTTTGCCCAGCTCTATCGCAACATCACTGACTCGCCGCACAAAACATTTAATTCGCAAACCTTTACCAATGCCCTGACCCATTTTTTCATGCTGGCCGCATCCGTGTTTGGATTCTATTGGCTGATACGCCTGTGCGCACTGCCGTTGTATCGCAAAATGGGGCAATGGGCGCGCCGAAAAAACCGTGAACGCAGCAATTGGCTACAGCTGCCTGCGATGATCATCGGCGCGTTTATAATCGACTTACTGCTGCTGGCACTCACGCTGTTCGTCGGGCAGATACTGAGTGACAAAATGAATGCCGGTAGCCGGACTATCGCCTTCCAGCAAAGTCTGTTTCTCAATGCTTTCGCGCTGATTGAGTTCTTCAAGGCCATTTTGCGCCTGATATTTTGCCCGTCGGTGGCGGAGCTGCGCCCCTTTACTATTCAGGATGCTGGCGCGCGCTACTGGAATCGTCGTCTGAGTTCCTTAAGCAGTCTGATTGGCTACGGGCTTATTGTGGTGGTTCCCATTGTTTCGAATCAGGTCAATGTGCAGGTCGGCGCGATGGCAAACGTCATCATCATGTTGTGCATTACGCTGTGGGCGTTGTATCTGATCTTCAAAAACAAAAAAGAGATTACGCAGCATTTGCAGAGCCTGGCGGAAAGGTCATTAGCGTTTTTTAGTCTGTTTATTCGCGCCTTTGCACTGGTCTGGCACTGGCTGGCCAGCGCCTATTTCATTGTGCTGTTTTTCTTCTCGCTGTTCGACCCCGGCAATAGCCTGAAATTCATGATGGGCGCGACGTTACGCAGCCTGGTGATCATCGGCATTGCTGCCTTTGTTTCTGGCATGTTGTCCCGCTGGATAGCCAAAACCATTACGTTGTCGCCACATACCCAGCGCAGCTACCCGGAATTACAAAAGCGACTGAATGGCTGGTTATCGACGGCGTTAAGCGTTGCGCGGATCCTCACCGTCTGCGTCGCCGTAATGCTGCTACTCAATGCCTGGGGTCTGTTCGACTTCTGGAACTGGCTGCACTACGGCGCGGGTGAAAAGACCGTTGATATCCTGATCCGCATCGCGTTGATCTTATTCTTCTCCGCCATCGGCTGGACCATTCTTGCCAGCCTGATTGAAAACCGGCTGGCTTCTGATATTCATGGCCGCCCGCTCCCCAGCGCCCGTACTCGCACACTGCTGACGCTGTTTCGCAACGCGCTGGCGGTGATTATCAGTACCATCACCATTATGATCGTACTGTCAGAAATTGGGGTTAACATTGCGCCGTTACTGGCGGGCGCTGGCGCGCTGGGGCTGGCGATCTCTTTTGGTTCGCAAACGCTGGTAAAAGATATTATTACCGGGATTTTCATTCAGTTTGAAAATGGCATGAACACCGGCGATCTGGTGACCATCGGCCCGCTAACCGGTACGGTTGAGCGCATGTCGATCCGCTCGGTGGGCGTGCGACAGGATACCGGCGCGTACCATATCATCCCCTGGTCTTCGATAACGACCTTCGCCAACTTTGTTCGCGGTATTGGATCGGTGGTTGCCAACTACGATGTGGATCGCCATGAGGATGCAGATAAAGCGAATCAGGCGCTAAAAGATGCGGTCGCGGCGGTGATGGAGATGGAAGATATTCGGGGACTCATTATTGGCGAGCCGTCCTTTGCCGGGATTGTTGGCTTAACCAACACGGCGTTTACGCTGCGGGTCTCGTTTACCACATTGCCACTGAAGCAATGGACGGTACGTTTTGCGCTCGACAGCCAGGTAAAAAAACACTTTGATCTGGCCTGCGTACGCGCACCGGTGCAGACCTATCAGGTCTTGCCTGCACCGGTGAATAACCCAACGCCGACAGCCGGGCAGCTGCCGCCGACTGAGCCAACGATTTAGCGTTTACGTGCCATAAAACGGCGGCGCTGATCGTTATCCATAAAGGTCCAGGCAATGAAGCGACTCTGCTTCTGCCCCTGGGCCATCTCTTTTTTAACCACTTTCACGGCGCCTGCGTCGGTTAACGCATGGTACAGCGGCGGCAGGTTTTCACCCCGCGACACCAGCGTAGTAAACCACATCACCTGGCGACCAAAGACCTGGCTTTCGGCGATCATTTTCTTGATAAACGCCACTTCACCGCCTTCACACCAGAGTTCCTGCTGCTGCCCGCCAAAGTTCAGCGCATCATCTTTATCCTGCCCCAGGTTACGGCGCTTACGCTCACTGCCTGCACGGGCGGAAGCCGCCGAGTCATGGAACGGAGGGTTGCACAGCGTCGCTTCGTACTGTTCGTTTTTATGAATAATGCCCGCGAAAATCGCAGATGCATCTTTCTGACGACGCAGGCGAATGGCGCGGGTTAAACCCGGATTGGCATTGATGATTGCCTGCGCGCTGCTAAACGCCTCGCTGCTGGTCTCACTACCGGTAAAACGCCAGCCGTATTCATGCACGCCAATCAACGGATAAATGCAGTTTGCCCCTACCCCAATATCCAGCACGCTCGCATTGTCTGGAATCGTGCCCGTCGTTTCACCCAACAGATCAGCCAGATGATGAATGTAATCCGCACGGCCAGGTACCGGTGGACACAGGAAACCTTCTGGAATATCCCAGTTTGCCACCGCATAATAATGCGCCAGCAATGCTTTGTTCAGCGCCTTTACTGCCTGCGGATTAGCAAAATCAACACTCTGCTCACCGCCTGGTGTCAGGGTGAGAAATGGTGTCAGTTCGGGCGTAACCTGGCATAAAGTGGCAAGATCGTAACGGCCATTATGGCGGTTGCGTGGGTGCAATCCCGGTTTCTGAGGGGGCATAACTTTCTCCTTTTAACAGCGGCGTAAGATACCCGCATAACGTTACGCGGTAAACACACACCGTAGGGAAAATCTGTTTTTTTTCTGCCTGGATTGATCAAACAGAGTTGTTCAAAAAACGCTCACTTCATCATCAATTTTTTGCGGTAAATGTCCTGCGATGACGTCCTAAACTTATCAGGCACCACCCGTTGTTTTTCAGAGGATATCATCATGAAGAAATGCCTCACGTTGCTTGCCGCAGCCTTGCTCACCGGCATGACATTTGCTTCTTTTGCTGCTCCGCCAACCACCAGCCCTGCAACCGGTCAGCTACAAGCTTCCGGTACTATTTCCGCTACAGGAGCGTCCAGTCTGAGTGACCTCGAAGACAAACTAGCGGAAAAAGCGAAAGAACAAGGCGCAAAAGGCTTTGTGGTTAATTCTGCTGGCGGCAAAAACCAGATGTACGGTACAGCAACTATCTACAAATAGCTCTCCCCCACCTCAACTGCATTCGTCCTGAATGCAGTTTTCTTTCTGCCTTATCGATTCCCGCTCAAATTGTAACCATCATGTTGAGATTTTGAATCCAGTGTAAATAAATGTATTTATTTTTGAATTAATGAATGCTAAAAAGTCGCACTGATTAATAATGCTTATCAAAATCATTATCAATTACGCATTCATGACGGCGAGACCTGCAGGTTTAACATCCACAGAGATGTCCCTTCGCACGAGTGAAACCTTCAACTCAAAAAATAATAAGTTACTCATTAATATGGATAAAAATCGCAACCTGCCGTCCAGCAGCTTTCATTCACTGACTTTTTTTGCCGGTCTATGCATCGGCTTGTCTCCGGTCGCTCAGGCCGTTGCCGCTGGCGATCAGGATAAGAAGCAGGAAGATACACTGGTCGTCGAAGCGGCCAAACCCTCGCTGTATGCCCCCACCCAGTCAGCCGATCCAAAGTTCTCCCGTCCGATCGCCGATACCACGCGCACCATGACGGTGATTTCTGAGCAGGTTATTAAGGATCAAGGGGCCACAAACCTGACCGATGCGTTGAAAAACGTACCGGGCGTGGGCGCATTTTTCGCCGGCGAGAACGGTAACTCCACCACCGGTGACGCTGTTTACATGCGCGGAGCGGATACATCCAACAGTATTTATATCGACGGGATTCGCGATATCGGTAGCGTCACACGCGATACCTTCAATACCGAACAGGTCGAAGTGATCAAAGGTCCATCCGGTACCGATTACGGCCGCAGCGCACCGACAGGCTCGATCAACATGATCAGTAAACAGCCTCGTACGGATTCCGGCATTGATGCCTCCGCCAGCGTCGGTAGCGCCTGGTTCCGCCGGGGGACGCTGGATATCAATCAGGTTATCGGTGATACCACCGCTGCGCGGTTAAACCTGATGGGGGAAAAAACACATGATGCCGGGCGCGATAACATTAAAAATGAACGCTACGGCGTTGCGCCATCTATCGCCTTTGGTTTAGGGACCGAAAATCGTCTGTATCTGAACTATCTGCATGTCACCCAGCACAACACGCCGGACGGCGGCATTCCGACCATCGGTCTGCCGGGATATTCGGCACCTTCCGCAGGAACGTCCGCGTTGAATCATTCCGGGAAAGTGGATACGCATAATTTCTATGGCACCGATTCGGATTACGACGACTCTACGACCGATACCGCGACGATGCGCTTTGAGCATGATCTGAACGACAGCACGACGCTTCGTAACACCACGCGCTGGTCACGCATTAAACAGGATTATCTGATGACGGCGGTGATGGGCGGCGCATCAAACATCACGCAACCGACCAGCAGTGTCGATACCTGGACCTGGTCACGGCTGGCCAATACAAAAGATGTCAGCAATAAAATCCTGACCAACCAGACTAACCTGACCTCAAAATTTTATACCGGCTCGATCGGGCATGATATTAGCAGCGGCGTTGAGTTTACACGTGAAACGCAGACCAACTACGGCGTGGTGCCTCTCACGCCGCCACCGGTCAATATTTACCATCCCAACAGCAACGTGAGTATTGGCGGATTGACCCGTAACGGCGCAAACGCTAACGGACAGACGGATACCTTCGGCATTTACGCCTTCGATACGCTGCAAATTACACGTGAATTTGAGCTGAACGGCGGTATTCGTCTCGACAATTACCGCACCGAGTATGACAGCGCGACCGCATGCGGCGCTTCCGGTCGCGGCGCTGTCGCATGCCCGACGGGCGCTGCTAAAGGTACACCGGTCACCACCGTTGATACCGCGAAATCAGGGAATCTGGTGAACTGGAAAGCCGGGGCGCTCTATCATCTGACGGATAACGGCAACGTTTACATTAACTACGCCGTTTCTCAGCAACCACCGGGTGGCAGCAATTTTGCCCTGGCGCAGAGCGGAACCGGTAACAGCGCCAACCGTACCGATTTCAAACCGCAAAAAGCGAAAACCAGTGAAATCGGCACCAAATGGGAAGTCATGGATAAACGCCTGCTGCTTACCGCCGCGATTTTCCGTACGGATATCGAGAATGAAGTTGAACAGAACGACGACGGAACCTACTCCCAATATGGTGAAAAACGTGTTGAAGGGTATGAACTCTCTGTCGCCGGGAATATCACCCCGGCGTGGCAGGTGATTGGGGGTTACACCCAGCAACGCGCCACGGTACACAACGGAAAAGATGTCGCTCAGGATGGCTCGTCCTCTCTGCCGTATACACCGGAGCATGCATTCACGTTGTGGAGCCAGTATCAGGCCACCGATGATCTATCAGTTGGCGCAGGCGCACGCTATGTCGGCAGTATGCATCGCGGATCGGACGGTGCCGTGGGCACGCCATCCTATACCGAAGGCTATTGGGTAGCTGACGCCAAGCTGGGCTATCGCGTGAACCGCAACCTCGACTTCCAGCTCAACGTCTACAACCTGTTCGACACCGACTATGTCTCCTCGATCAACAAGAGCGGATACCGTTACCACCCGGGTGAGCCAAGAACCTTCCTGCTCACCGCAAATATGCATTTCTGATTCATCATGTGGGGCGTAAGCCCCACTTTCAGGAGAGATACTGATGATGTACCACATTCCCGGCGTCTTATCGCCACAGGACGTTGCCTGGTTTCGTGAACAACTGGATGCGGCTGACTGGGTTGATGGCCGCGTAACAACGGGCGCTCAGGGGGCGCAGGTCAAGAATAACCAGCAGGTTGATACACTTAGCGAACGGTACGCGGTATTACAGAAAGCTGTCACGACGGCCGTGAATAACAGCCCACTCTTCTTTGCCGCCGCATTGCCCCGCACACTGTCCACGCCGTTGTTCAATCGTTATCAGAACAACGAGACTTACGGCTTTCACGTTGATGGCGCGGTCCGCAGCCACCCGGAAAACGGCTGGATGCGCACCGATCTGTCGGCCACCTTATTCTTAAACGATCCCGACAGCTATGACGGCGGTGAACTGCTGGTGAATGACACCTACGGGCAGCATGCGGTTAAGCTTCCCGCTGGCGACCTGGTCCTCTACCCCTCCAGCAGCCTGCATTGCGTCACGCCGGTTACGCGCGGCGTTCGCGTGGCATCATTTATGTGGATCCAGTCGATGATCCGCGACGATAAAAACCGCGCCATGCTCTTTGAGCTGGATAAAAACATCCAGTCCCTGAAAGCGCGTCACGGAGAAAGTACAGAGATCCTGTCATTGCTCAATCTCTACCATAACCTGCTGCGTGAATGGTCTGAAATCTGACCCGCCAAAGCAGTGGTCGTTTTTCACCCATAGCATTCGCTATACTTATTTGTAAACCGACGATGGGAGGTACGCATGGCATCCGGGTGGGCAAATGACGACGCTGTAAACGAACAGATCAACAATACTATTGAAGATGCTGTCGCACGTGCCCGTGGCGAATTACCCACGGGAGAAAGTCTTTATGAATGCGAGGAATGTGGTGATCCGATCCCTCAGGCCAGGCGTGAGGCAATCCCAGGCGTGCGATTATGCATTACCTGCCAACAGGATAAAGATTCACATAACTCGGCATTTTCAGGATATAATCGCAGAGGTTCGAAAGACAGCCAGCTACGTTGACGCATCTTTACCAAAAGTTTCAGTGCATCGCCTTTATTTTACGAGCACGCTTTTTCGCACACTGTGTAGCAAAATGTGCCGTTGTCAGCGCCTCTGTAAAGCGCAATGCGAAGAACTGTAAATCCGCCATCCGAATTTATTAATATTCAATAAGTTATTTGTCATTCAATTTTTTTGATTGATGCCGTCAATTCTATTCGATTTTCTCTCGCATAAAAAAACGTGATACTTCTCACATCGACAGAACAACGTCTTCTTACCAGAACAACGAATTAACAGAATAACTTGCGAGAGATTAATCATGAAAAACATCAAATATGCTGTTGCTGCCATCGCCCTGTCTACCCTGTCATTTGGCGTTTTCGCTGCCGAGCCGGTCACTCCTACTCAGGCACAAGACATGAATAAAATTGGTGTAGTTTCTGCTGATGGCGCCAGCACGCTGGATGGCCTGGAAGCAAAACTGGCTGAGAAAGCAGCGGCTGCGGGCGCCAGCGGTTACAGCATCACTTCCGCTGTCGGCAAAGACAAAATGAGCGGCACTGCGGTTATCTATAAATAACCGAGAGATTACCTGCACGACCCAATGCTCCAACCCTCATTGACCCTGTTTGTTACCCTTTGTTTGCCCGTCCTCTGGACGGGCTTTTTTTTGCCTACTGTTCAAGCTGTTGACGAAATTCCTGCAACACGGCGTCCGGCATACCGATGTGTTGTGCCGCCTCACAAATCGCCTGCCAGCTTCCGGCGTCAAGCGGGATACCCTGCGCCATTCGCTCTTTACGTGTGTTCACTTCCCACTCACCCGGGAGTAAAACAGGTGCATCCGCCGCATGCGGCGAGGCTTTTACCCACTCAGCAAATGCCGTAACCTGATTTTCGCAGTCCGGTGCGCCAAATAATTCCGGGTTAATCATTATCGTCGTCATGCAGTTCATGATGGCATCAGCGCTATCCTGCAAACTCGCTTCGTGCGTGGTTTTGCCACCGGAAAGCGCACCGCCCATGATTTCGCACATTGCCGCTAACGCATAGCCCTTGTGCTGGGCGAACGTCAGTAACGAACCTAACGGAGAAACCTGCATAACGGCCGGATCTGTCGTGGGAACACCATCAGCATCGATTAAACACCCCGGCGCAACCGGCTCGCCCTTATGCCATGCCACCCGCGTTTTCCCAAACGCAATAGCGCTGGTCGCGTAATCAAGCAGCAGCGGGAAATCATTTTTACGCGGAAATACGACGCAGAAAGGGTTGGTGCCAAAACGGCTGTCACGACCATGAAACGGTGCGACCATCGGAATCCCCACCACATTCACAAAGTGAATGGAGACAAAACCCGCCTGCGCGCACTGCTCCGCCCAGTAGCCGATACGCCCGATATGGTGAGAGTTGTGTAACGCGACGGCGGCGATACCGTACTGACGCGCTTTCTCGACGCCAAGCGCGATGGCTTCATGTGCCGCCACCTGACCAAATGCGCAATCTCCGTCAAGGGTGATGACAGCCCCTGCATCTTTCACCACTTTGGCATGACGGTTGACCTGCAAATGCCCCTGCGTGAATGAACGAATATAGCTTGGGATCATGCCGATGCCGTGAGAGTCGTGTCCGGCCAGGTTCGCGGCGATCAGATGGTCGGCAACCCGCCGCGCTTCCAGCGCATCACTTCCCATTTGGCGGAATACGGCCTGAATGAAGGCGTGCAGCGTTGACGCAGGGAACCGGTGTCCACTGTTCATTGTTATCTCCTGTTGTGTTGCGTGTTTGTTGTGTTTCTTATTTTTCAACAAACTATGCTGCGCCACCGTCGTCAGGAGGTCAATAAACGTGCAAAAATTTCACGTTGCAGGAGAGAAGAAACCGGCAGGCCAGGCAACGAAGCCTGCCGGGAGAGTCAGACAATCAGAAGCACTGTTCGATGCGGGCAAACCCTTCAGTCAGCGTCCTGACTTCACCCGTTGCCACCAGGCAACATGCCATTTGAATTTTCAACGACGCCGGTACGGGCTCGCTTCCGGCCAGGCAACGCTCGATCCAGCGAGCCGTGGTTTCAGGATCTTTTGCCACCGGCAGCGGTACCGGTTCATCCGGCATCTCGCTCTGCCTGTCCTGCAGAACCCGAACGCCGGAGTGGTCTATCAGGCTTATCTGCGGGCAACGCTGCGGGTTGGCGTACACTTCACCTTCCGTTCCGTGCATTAACAGGCCGCGACCACCGATGTCACCAAAGAATTTCGCCACCCGCGACACATATTCCGGGTGTGAAACGCTGGAAAGACGCAGTGCGGCATCCTCAGCAAAGGGGGTAGCCAATTTCGCCAGGGTATGCGCACTGTTGCGTACGCCCATGCGCCAGCGCATCGCCAGCTGTTTCTCCAGCGGAGGACACAACGCGCTCACCGGGATAAACACCGGTTCATGTCCATCCAGTTTTGCCTGCGCCTGCCCGGCATGCAGTGTTGGCTTAATGTCCAACAGTTCAAAAATCGTTTCCGTCAGTACGCGAGTGGGGTCCTCGCTGACGCCGTGTACCACAACCGGGAAACCGAGTTTATGCAACAGAATAGCTAACAGAGGGGTCAGATTCGCCTGCTTGCGCGCACCGTTGTAGCTGGGAATAACAATGGGCATAGGCTTCGCAACAGGCGGTGTCAGGCGAATGGTATGGTTCTGCATCGCTTCATAAAAGCCCAGCATCTCCGCTTCCCCTTCCCCTTTGATTCGCAGCGCAATGAGGACGCCGCCCATTTCAAGTTCAGGCACATCGCCGTTTAACATGTGGGTATACAGTCCGCGCGCGGTATCCTGATCCAGGTCACGCGCGTGATTTTTTCCTCGCCCAATCTCTTTGATGATTTTGCGGTAATCCATCGATAACTCCTTGCCTGTTGCTCACATCGTTAACGCCTGCGGCGGCGCGTGGTTTTCGTTTTTTCTTTTGGTTTGACGATAACGTCTGGCACTGCAGGTTGCTCTATCGGAAAAATGGGTAACGCATTCAGTAAACGCTTGCCGTAGTTTTTGGTCAATAATCGTTTGTCATAAATAACCACTTCCCCCCAGCAGCCGTGGCTACGAATAAGTCGCCCAACCTGCTGGATCAAATTGAACGATGCGGCGGGTAAACTCTGCACCTCGAACGGGTAGCGATTCAGGCTTTTCAGCCATTCGCCTTCGGTGATCACCACCGGACTGTCGATAGGCGGGAACGCGATTTTATGGATATGCACCTGAGACAGCAGGTCACCTTTCAGGTCTAAGCCTTCGGCAAAAGACTGTAACCCTACCAGCACGCTACGCTCACCGTTTTCGACCCGCTTGCGGTGTAATTCCACCAGCCGGTAACGTGGTTGATCCCCCTGAACCAACAACAGCAAACGCAGATCGGTTACGTGCTCCAGAAAACGCTGCATCGCCCGCCCGCTGGCAAATAACACCAGCATGCCCTGATGTTTTTTACTTTCCAGTTGTTCGCGGAAAAAGGCCGCCATTTCCGCAATATGCTGCTCTTCGTTATCAATCAACGGTTCATAACGCATCTGCGGAATAACGATTTTGCCTTGCTCAACATGATTAAACGGGGAATCAAGCGCGACAAAGCGATCCCCGGCCTTTTCTTTCAGGCCACTCATCTCCTGCAGACGCGAGAAACTGTTCAGCGAACGTAAGGTCGCAGAGGTGACAATAATGTGCGGAACGCTGCGCCACAGCAGTCGTTCAAGCTGATCGCTGACGCGAATCCCCACACAGTGGAACCAGACATGAATTTGCCCGTCACGGACTTCGCGCGTTGCCCATTTGGTTACCGGCGCCCCCGATGACTGCGCCAGCGAGGCCAGACGCCACAGTTTGCTTTGCGCTTCGAACATACCCAGCGCCCGGTTCATCTGCAAAATAACCCGATGCAAACGCACAATATCGTGGGTGCCGGTTTTTTCGCTCAGGTCGTTGAGGAACAGTTCAGCCAGACCCCGCAGCATTTCGGTCAACTTTGCCAGACGCTGGCAAATCTCCATCACTTCCGTGGGGAGCTCCCCCATGGCAAAGCGGTGTTCAGCTTCCTGCGTGGCAGGCATATACAGATTCAGGATGTTGTTTAATGAGGCTATCAGCTCATACAGCTCTTCACAGTGGCCGTTCAGACGTTCCGGGTTTGCCAGTGGTGGCGTGGTTTTCGGACGAAACTGCTCAAGGCAGGTGGCGACTAATTTGCTGAACAGATCCAACTGAAGTCGATACCAGGGCGCGGTGATTTCCGCACTCATCTCCAGCGCATCGCGTGCGACATCCGGTAGATGGTGGCCTTCATCGAGAACCAGCAGCAGATTTTTCGGCTCCGGTAAGACGGCCTCGCTCTCCATTGCCGCCATCACCAGCGCGTGGTTCGCCACGACGACTTCCGCTTCCTGAATTTCCCGGCGGGCGACAAAAAACGGGCATTCACGGTAGTAGTGACAATTGCGGTTCAGACAGCTGGCTTTATCGGTACTCAGGCGCTGCCAGAGTCCGTCGTCAATGGCGATATCGGTGTGGTCGCGCAGTCCGTCCCATTTGTAGCTGTCGAGGTCGCCTTTTAATCTGGCACAGCGCTTTTGCTCTTCCTGATTATTGGGCGTCAGTTCATCATCGAGAAATGCCAGCAGATCCTGTTGATTGGGTTCGGTACTGGCCAGCGCCGCTAAATTACGCGGACAAACATAACGTCCACGACCAAATGCGGCGGTAAAACGTAAATCGGGGATAATTTTGCGCAGTAGCGGCAAGTCTTTGCTGTAAATCTGATCCTGCAACGCGACGTTGGCGGTACTGACCACCAGCGTTTTTTGCTCTTCCCGGGCAATGGCGATGCCAGGAATCAAATAGGAGAGCGTTTTCCCGACCCCGGTTGGCGCTTCAATAGCCAGATGCCGCCCTTCTTCTCCGGCCAGCGTTTTCGCGACGTCAGCAATCATCTGCCGCTGTGGTGCACGGGGAATAAAGTCGGGGATCTGTTCCTGAAGCGCCTTATACCAGGCGGCAATTTGCGCTTTTAACGCAGCCGTTAATGCCATGAGAAAACCTGAAATACTGTATAAACAGCCACTATTGTGGCACTTTCTGATACGCGCCGCAAAAAGAAAAGCCCGGCCTTTCGGCCGGGCTCGCAATTACTGCGCTGAAGACGGTCTGCGCGGGCGGCGTGGCGGACGCGGCTTATCGCCTGTCGGCTTGCCTTCGCCATTACGCGGTTTGGCTTTTGGCGCCCCGCCATCCTGACGACGCGGCTGCTGTCCACGTCCTGCGCCGCCTTGCCCACGGCCACCGCCGCCACGCTGCTGACGTCCGTTTTGGATAGGCTCAGCTTTGATGGACGGGTCCGGCTCGTAGCCCGGCGTGGCAATACGCGGGATCTCTTTTTTCAGTAGCTTCTCGATATCGCGCAGCAGTTTGTGTTCATCAACACACACCAGAGACAACGCTTCGCCAGTGGCAGCTGCACGGCCGGTACGACCGATGCGGTGCACGTAATCTTCCGGTACGTTAGGCAGCTCGTAGTTCACAACGTGCGGCAGTTCTTCAATGTCCAGTCCGCGCGCGGCGATGTCGGTCGCCACCAGTACGCGAATATCACCTGATTTAAAATCTGCCAGCGCACGCGTACGCGCTCCCTGAGATTTGTTTCCGTGGATTGCAGCGCTGCGAATGCCGTCTTTGTTCAGCTGTTCCGCCAGATGATTCGCGCCATGCTTGGTACGGGTAAACACCAGCACCTGTTGCCAGTTCCCCTGGCCAATCATCTGTGACAGCAATTCACGTTTACGTTTTTTGTCCACGAAATGAACGTGCTGCGTTACCTGCTCTGACGCGGTATTACGACGCGCGACTTCAATTTCCAGCGGGTTATGCAGCAGTTTTTCGGCAAGCGCCTTGATGTCGTCAGAGAAGGTTGCTGAGAACAGCAGGTTCTGACGTTTTGCCGGCAGTTTTGCCAGGACGCGACGAATGTCATGAATAAAGCCCATATCCAGCATACGGTCAGCTTCATCCAGGACCAGGATCTCAACCTGATCCAGTTTCACCGCATTTTGATGTTCCAGATCGAGCAAACGACCCGGTGTGGCGATCAACACGTCCACACCACCGCGCAGCTTCATCATCTGCGGGTTAATGCTCACGCCACCAAAAACCACCAGTGAGCGAATATTCAGATATTTACTGTAATCACGGACGTTTTCTCCAATCTGCGCGGCCAGCTCACGGGTTGGCGTCAGGATCAGCGCGCGCACCGGGCGGCGGCTTTTGCCATGCGGCTGATGGGTAATAAGGTGTTGTAACAACGGCAGGGTAAAACCGGCTGTTTTACCTGTACCCGTCTGGGCACTGGCCATCAAATCACGGCCTTCCAGCACGGCAGGGATCGCCTGCTGTTGAATAGGGGTTGGTTCACGGTAACCCTGCTCGGCAACGGCACGCAAAATATCAGGATTTAAACCCAGGGAATCAAAAGACATAACTACTCCGAACCGCCCTGACCGTTACCGGTGTCGTTTTCAGGGGGATACTCGCAAAAGAGATGACAAAAACCACAATGTCATGAAGGGGCGGAGTGTAGCAGTTTTTGTGATGCACCGCATAAATTATCCCGCCAGCGAAAAAAACAAAATAAACCTCCACGCTAGACAAGACCGAACATCAGTCATAATCTTAATCAATCGATTGATTAAGTTCAGAGTCAGGCAATGAATACACCCACCATGACAACAAAAGGTGAACAGGCGAAGAACCAGCTTATTGCCGCCGCGCTGGCGCAATTCGGTGAGTATGGTCTGCACGCAACGACGCGCGACATTGCCGCCCAGGCCGGGCAGAACATTGCCGCCATCACCTACTATTTTGGTTCAAAAGAGGATTTATATCTCGCCTGCGCCCAGTGGATTGCTGATTTTATTGGTTCACAGTTTCGCCCCCACACGGAGGAAGCTGAACGGCTATTTGCCCAGCCAGAACCTGACCGCGCCGCAATGCGCGAACTGATCCTGCGCGCGTGCAAAAATATGATCATGCTGTTAACCCAGGAAGACACCGTTAACCTGAGTAAATTTATCTCGCGTGAGCAGCTTTCCCCCACTGCCGCGTATCAACTGGTGCACGATCAGGTTATCGATCCACTGCATTCGCACCTGACACGCCTGATTGCAGCCTATACTGGCTGCGATGCCAACGATACCCAAATGATCCTGCACACTCACGCCATACTCGGCGAGGTGCTGGCCTTTCGCCTGGGCAAAGAAACGATTCTGTTACGCACGGGCTGGTCACAATTTGATGAGGATAAAACCGCGCTGATCACCGACACGGTCACCTGTCATATCGATCTTATTCTGCAAGGTTTAACGCAAAGGAGTCTGGACTCATGAAAAAACCTGTCGTTCTTGGGCTGGTCATCGCGGCCCTTGTTGCCGTGATTGCCGGTGGAACGTGGTGGTACCAAAGCCGACAAGATGACGGCCTGACCCTGTATGGCAACGTCGATATTCGTAGCGTCAATTTAAGTTTTCGTGTTGGCGGCCGACTCGCCTCGCTGAAGGTTGATGAAGGCGATGCCATCACCACCGGCCAGGTGCTGGGCGAACTGGATCATGCCCCTTACGAAAACGCACTGATGCAAGCGAAAGCCAATGTTGCCGCCGCGCAGGCTCAATATGACCTGATGCTCGCGGGATATCGTGCAGAAGAGATCGCACAAACGGCTGCGGCAGTGAAACAAGCCCAGGCTGCTTATGATTACGCGCAAAACTTTTACAACCGCCAGCAGGGGTTATGGAAGAGTCGTACGATTTCCGCCAACGATTTGGAAAACGCCCGTTCATCACGTGATCAGGCGCTGGCGACGCTGAAATCCGCGCAGGATAAACTCTCGCAATACCGTAGCGGTAATCGCCCGCAAGATATTGCCCAGGCGAAAGCCACGCTCGAACAGGCTCAGGCGCAGCTCGCACAAGCTGAACTTGATTTGCATGACACCACTCTCACCTCTCCGTCAGACGGAACGCTGCTGACTCGTGCGGTTGAACCCGGCAGCATGCTGAATGCGGGCAGTACGGTACTGACGCTATCGCTTACCCGTCCAGTCTGGGTTCGCGCCTACGTTGACGAACGAAATCTGAGTCAGGCGCAACCCGGACGCGAAATTCTGCTCTACACCGATGGCCGCCCGGACAAACCGTATCACGGTAAAATCGGCTTTGTATCACCTACCGCGGAATTTACGCCCAAAACGGTTGAAACCCCAGATCTGCGTACCGACCTGGTGTATCGCCTGCGTATTGTCGTGACTGACGCCGACGATGCGTTGCGCCAGGGCATGCCGGTAACCCTGAAGTTCGGTGACGAGGCGCGGCATGAATGACGCCGTCATTACGCTTAACGGGCTGATGAAGCGCTTCACGGGTCTGGAAAAACCGGCGGTCGCACCGCTCGACTGTACGATTCACGCGGGTTACGTCACAGGTCTGGTCGGGCCGGACGGTGCCGGAAAAACGACCTTAATGCGTATGCTGGCGGGACTGTTGAAACCGGACAGCGGCAGCGCAACGGTGATCGGATTTGACCCGATAAAAGATGACAGTGCGCTGCATGCCGTACTGGGTTACATGCCGCAAAAATTTGGTCTGTATGAAGATTTGACGGTCATGGAGAACCTCAATCTTTATGCGGATCTGCGCAGCGTAACCGGAGAAGCACGTCAAAAAACGTTTGCCCGCCTGCTGGAATTTACCTCGCTGGGGCCTTTTACCGGACGTCTGGCCGGAAAGCTCTCCGGCGGGATGAAACAGAAACTGGGGCTGGCCTGTACGCTGGTCGGCGAACCCAAAGTGCTGTTGCTGGATGAACCGGGGGTTGGCGTGGATCCTATTTCCCGCCGCGAATTATGGCAAATGGTGCATGAACTGGCCGGGGATGGCATGTTGATCCTCTGGAGCACTTCCTATCTTGATGAAGCCGAGCAGTGCCGCGATGTGCTGCTGATGAACGAAGGCGAACTGCTGTACCAGGGTGAACCGACCCGGCTTACGCAAACCATGGCTGGGCGCAGCTTTTTAATGAGCAGCCAGCAGGAAAATAATCGCAAACTGCTGCAACGCGCGTTAAAACTGCCGCAGGTCAGTGACGGCATGATTCAGGGCAAATCCGTCCGACTGATCCTCAAAAAAGAGGCCACGGCAGATGACATTCGTCAGGCCGATGGCATGCCTGAGATTAACATCGCCGGAGCAACTCCGCGTTTCGAAGATGCCTTTATCGATTTACTCGGCGGCGCGGGAACCTCTGAATCACCGCTCGGCGCCATCCTGCATACCGTTGAAGGAAAGGCAGGCGAAACGGTCATTGAAGCCAAAGCGCTGACCAAAAAATTTGGTGATTTTGCGGCTACCGACCATGTGGATTTTGCCGTTCAGCGCGGCGAAATTTTTGGTCTGCTGGGACCTAACGGCGCAGGGAAATCCACCACGTTTAAAATGATGTGCGGCCTGCTGGTTCCAACCTCGGGGAAAGCGCTGGTGCTGGATATGGACCTGAAGATCAGTTCTGGGAAAGCGCGCCAGCATCTGGGCTATATGGCGCAGAAATTCTCCCTGTACGGCAACCTGACCGTTGAACAGAATCTGCGCTTTTTCTCCGGCGTCTACGGCCTGCGTGGTCGGGCGCAGAAAGAAAAAATTGAACGCATGAGTGAGGCGTTCGGCCTGAAAAGCATCGCATCCCATGCCACCGACGAGCTGCCGCTGGGCTTTAAGCAACGTCTGGCGCTGGCCTGTTCACTGATGCATGAACCCGATATTCTGTTCCTCGATGAGCCGACTTCCGGCGTCGATCCCCTCACCCGCCGGGAATTCTGGTTGCACATCAATAGTATGGTGGAAAAAGGTGTCACGGTGATGGTCACCACCCACTTTATGGACGAAGCGGAATATTGCGACCGAATCGGGCTGGTGTACCGCGGGAAGTTAATTGCCAGCGGCACACCAGACGACCTGAAGGCACAGGCGGCCGATAACGACACGCCGGACCCAACTATGGAACAGGCTTTTATCCGGCTTATCAATGACTGGGATAAGGAGCATGCGCATGAGTAACCACACTCTCTCATGGCGACGCGTGCGCGCACTGTGCGTGAAAGAGACGCGTCAGATCGTTCGCGACCCCAGTAGTTGGCTGATTGCCGTGGTGATCCCGTTGCTGCTGCTGTTTATCTTCGGTTACGGCATTAACCTCGACTCCAGTAAGCTCCGGGTAGGTATTCTGCTCGAACAACAGAGCGAAGAGGCGCTGGATTTTACCCACACCATGACCGGCTCGCCCTATATTGATGCCACCATCAGCGACAACCGCCAGGAATTGATTGAAAAAATGCAGGCCGGGCGCATTCGCGGGCTGGTGGTGATCCCGGTCGATTTTGCCCAACAAATGGCACGCCCCAACGACATCGCGCCGATCCAGGTGATCACCGATGGCAGCGAACCCAATACTGCCAACTTTGTGCAGGGCTACGTCGAAGGTATCTGGCAGATCTGGCAGAAACAGCGTGCGGAAGACAGAGGAGAATCCTTCGAACCGCTGATCGACGTGCAAACCCGCTACTGGTTTAACCCGGCGGCGATCAGTCAGCACTTTATTATTCCAGGTGCGGTGACCATTATTATGACGGTCATTGGCGCCATCCTCACCTCACTCGTGGTGGCGCGTGAATGGGAGCGCGGGACGATGGAAGCCCTGCTCTCTACCGAAGTCACCCGCGTTGAGCTATTACTGTGCAAACTGATCCCCTACTACTTCCTCGGCATGCTGGCGATGTTGCTCTGTATGCTGGTGTCGGTATTTATCCTTGGCGTGCCTTATCGCGGTTCATTGCTGATCCTGTTTTTCATCACCAGCCTGTTTCTGCTCAGTACATTAGGGATGGGGCTACTGATCTCGACGATCACCCGCAATCAGTTTAACGCCGCGCAGGTGGCGCTGAACGCCGCTTTCCTGCCATCGATTATGTTGTCAGGCTTTATCTTTCAGATAGACAGCATGCCGGCGATTATCCGCGCGGTGACCTACATTATTCCCGCACGCTATTTCGTCAGCACCTTGCAGAGTCTGTTCCTGGCAGGAAACATTCCGGTGGTGCTGGTCATCAACGTGCTGTTTTTAATCGCTTCGGCGGTGATGTTTATTGGTCTGACGTGGCTTAAAACCAAACGTCGGTTGGATTAAGGGGACAGGCATGTTTCATCGCTTATGGACATTAATTCGCAAAGAGTTGCAATCGCTGTTACGCGAGCCGCAGACGCGCGCGATTCTGATTTTACCGGTGCTGATTCAGGTCCTCCTGTTCCCGTTTGCGGCCACGCTTGAAGTCACCAATGCCACTATCGCCATTTATAACGAAGACAACGGCAAACATTCGGTGGAATTAACCCAGCGCTTTGCCCGCGCCAGCGCCTTTACCCATATTCTGCTGCTGAAAAGTCCGCAGGAAATCCAACCCACTATCGACACTCAAAAAGCGCTGCTGTTGGTGCGCTTCCCGGCTGACTTTTCGCGTAACCTGGATACGTTTCAGCAGGCGCCAATGCAGTTGATTCTTGACGGTCGCAACTCAAACAGCGCGCAGATCGCCGCGAATTATCTGCAGCAGATCGTCAAGGAGTACCAGCAGGAGCTGATGGACGGCAAACCGAAACCCAACAACAGTGAACTGGTCGTGCGCAACTGGTATAACCCGAATCTGGATTACAAATGGTTCGTCGTTCCGTCGCTGATCGCCATGATCACGACCATCGGCGTCATGATCGTCACCTCGCTGTCGGTGGCTCGCGAGCGCGAGCAAGGCACGCTGGATCAGCTGCTGGTTTCCCCGCTCACCACCTGGCAGATTTTTATCGGTAAAGCGGTGCCCGCGCTGATCGTGGCAACCGGTCAGGCCACTATCGTGCTGGCGATTGGCATCTGGGCCTATCACATTCCGTTTGCCGGGTCTTTGGGGCTGTTCTACTTCACGATGGTGATTTATGGGTTGTCGCTGGTGGGTTTCGGTCTGCTGATTTCATCGCTGTGCTCAACTCAGCAGCAGGCATTTATCGGCGTGTTTGTCTTTATGATGCCCGCAATTTTGCTGTCGGGGTATGTCTCTCCGGTCGAAAATATGCCGGTATGGTTGCAGAATCTGACGTGGATAAACCCAATCCGCCATTTTACGGACATCACGAAACAGATTTACCTGAAGGATGCGAGTCTGAAGATTGTCTGGGGAAGTCTGTGGCCGCTGTTAGTGATTGCGGCCACAACCGGATCAGCGGCGTATGCGATGTTTAGACGCAAAGTCATGTAGTTTTTTGTCTTTCGCCAGCAGCGAGACCACTGCGGGTCCGGCAAGGATGACCAGTCCCGCCAGTGCCAGTAAGACATTATTTTGCAACACGCGGGACAGCAGCCACAGTACGATCATCGCCGCACCGAAATACCACGTGGTTGTCAGCTCTTCCAGCACGTCGGCCACATCACGCCAGCGCTGTTCATGGTGGCGCTGTAACGCCAGCATTAATAAAACCGTGACGCCATAAATGACGCATAATCCCAGGCCGACGCGCACCAACGTGCCACTCATCCACCCCATTACCAGCAACGCCACTACCAGTAAATGCAACACAATCTGCCAGCAACTTAGACCCGTTGCGACACGAACACGTTGTTGCCACCTCATGGCTATTCTCCTGAAGGATTTTTAACTGATTGTCCAGAGTACCGGACTTTACGGAAAAATCCGCAAGACCGCATCTTTTTGTGACGGCGACTACACTATTTTAATTAGGAAAGTGACGTCGCCAGGAGAATCATGACCGGACATAAAGCTCAATTTTCATTCAACGTGCTCACAATTAATACTCACAAAGGTTTTACCGCCTTTAACAAACGTTTTATTTTGCCTGAGCTACGGGATGCCGTCAGAACAGTCGGTGCCGACATTGTGTGTCTGCAGGAAGTGATGGGAGCCCACGACGTTCATCCGCTACGTGTAGAAAACTGGCCGGATACCACACACTACGAATTTCTGGCTGATACGATGTGGAGCGATTTCGCCTACGGGCGTAACGCCGTCTATCCGCAGGGGCATCACGGTAATGCCGTCTTGTCGCGCTACCCGATTGAACATTATGAAAATCGTGATGTGTCTGTCGGAGGGAGCGAAAAACGCGGTGTGCTTTACTGCCGCATCGTACCGCCAATGTTACCCCACCCTCTCCATGTCATGTGTGTGCATCTCGGATTGCGAGAAGCTCACCGCCAGGCGCAGTTGACAATGCTGGCGGAGTGGGTGAATGCCCTACCCGATGCTGAACCCGTCGTCGTTGCGGGGGATTTCAATGACTGGCGGCAAAAAGCCAACCATCCGCTGAAAACGCTGGCCGGTCTTGACGAAATTTTTACCCGTGCCCATGGCCGTCCGGCGCGAACCTTTCCGGTACGTTTGCCACTGCTGCGCCTCGACAGGATCTACGTCAAAAACGCCAATGCCAGCACGCCAACAGCACTGGCGCTGCGAAACTGGCGACATTTGTCTGACCATGCCCCCCTGAGCGCGGAGATTCACTTATGAAACATGGCTGGCGTGAAGGCAATCAAATTCAACTTCTGGAAAACGGCGACGAGTACTATCCCGCCGTGTTTGACGCTATCGAACAGGCCCAACAAAAGGTCATCCTGGAAACGTTTATCTGGTTTGAAGACGAAGTCGGCATACAACTGCACGCCGCACTGCTGAGTGCCGCTCAGCGGGGCATTAAAGCGGAGGTGCTGCTGGACGGGTACGGTTCACCGGATCTCAGCGATCGTTTTGTCAATGAATTGACTGCGGCCGGTATTGTTTTTCGCTATTACGATCCGCGCCCTCGCCTGTTTGGCATGCGCACCAATCTCTTTCGCCGGATGCATCGCAAAATTGTCGTGATTGACGATCGCATCGCCTTCGTCGGCGGAATTAACTATTCCGCAGAGCACATGTCGGATTATGGCCCGGAAGCCAAGCAGGATTACGCCGTGCGGGTTGAAGGCCCCATTGTGGTCGATATCCTGACGTTTGTACTGGAAAACCTGCCGGGACAAAGCGCCGTGCGCCGCTGGTGGCGACGTCATCACCGGGCGATAGAAAATCGTCAGCCCGGCGAAGCGCAGGCACTGTTTGTCTGGCGTGATAACGAAGAACACCGCGACGATATAGAGCGTCATTATTTGAAAATGCTCACCCAGGCCAGACGCGAGGTGATCATTGCCAACGCCTATTTCTTCCCCGGCTATCGTCTGCTGCATGCCCTGCGCAAAGCGGCGCGTCGCGGCGTGCGGGTAAAGCTTATCGTACAGGGTGAGCCGGATATGCCGATTGTCAAAGTCGGCGCCCGCCTGCTGTATAACTACCTGGTGAAAGGCGGCGTGCAGGTCTATGAATACCGACGCAAACCTCTTCATGGCAAAGTCGCCCTGATGGACGATCACTGGGCAACCGTAGGTTCCAGCAACCTCGACCCGCTCAGCCTGTCGTTGAACCTGGAAGCCAATCTCATTATTCATGACCGCACCTTCAACCAGACCCTGCGGGACAATCTGAACCCGATTATTGCGCAGGACTGCAAGCGGGTTGATGAGTCAATGTTGCCGAAACGCACCTGGTGGAACCTGACCAAGAGCGTGCTGGCGTTCCACTTTTTGCGCCACTTCCCGGCGCTGGTCGGCTGGCTACCAGCGCACACCCCGCACCTCACTCAGGTCGATCCCCCCGCGCAACCCGCCATGGAAACGCAGGATCGCATTCAGGCTGAGGATGCCGGAGGAAAACCCTGATGGCAAAATCCCGTCCACGCTGGCGGTTAGCGAAAAAGATCCTCACCTGGCTGTTTTTTATTGCGGTGATCGTACTGCTGGTCATTTATGCCAGTAAGGTGAACTGGGAGGAGGTCTGGACGGTTATCCGCGATTACAACCGCCTCGCCCTGCTCAGCGCCGTCGGACTGGTGATCATCAGCTATTTACTCTATGGCTGTTATGACCTGCTCGGGCGATATTACTGTGGCCATAAACTGGCGAAGCGCCAGGTGATGCTGGTGTCGTTTATCTGTTACGCCTTCAACCTGACGTTAAGCACCTGGGTTGGCGGGATTGGTATGCGCTATCGCCTCTACTCGCGCCTCGGGTTGCCTGGCGGTACTATCACGCGGATTTTCTCTCTCAGTATTACCACTAACTGGCTGGGCTATATTCTGCTGGGCGGGTTTATTTTTACTTTCGGCATCGTCCAGTTACCCGCACATTGGTATATCGATGAGGGCACGTTACGTATTCTGGGCGTGGCGCTGCTGTTGATTATTGCGGTCTACCTGTGGTTCTGCGCTTTCGCCAAACACCGCCACATGACGATCAGAGGCCAAAAACTGGTGCTCCCGTCATGGAAGTTCGCCCTTGTACAGATGGCGATATCCGGCACCAACTGGCTGGTGATGGGGGCAATCATCTGGCTATTGTTGGGTCAGGGGGTCAACTATTTCTTCGTGCTGGGCGTGCTGCTGGTCAGTAGTATTGCCGGGGTTATCGTACATATTCCTGCAGGGATAGGCGTACTCGAAGCGGTGTTTATGGCCTTGCTGGCAGGAGAAGAGATCTCATCGGGCACCATCATCGCCGCTCTGCTCGCGTACCGCGTGCTCTACTATTTTACCCCGCTGCTGTTGGCACTGGTCTGTTACCTGATGCTGGAGAGTCGGGCGAAAAAACTGCGGGCGAAAAATGAAAAGGCCATGGCGAAATAAAGGGGATTTTTATTGCCGGATAGGGCGTGACACCGCATCCGGCAACAGAGATTTAGCGACGATTACCAAAGATACGCAGCAGCATCAGGAACAGGTTGATGAAGTCCAGATACAGCGTTAATGCGCCGAGAATCGCGTATTTACGCAGGTTGCCGCTGTCACGCAGGTCGATCTGCTCGCCAATGTTCTTCAGCTTCTGTGTGTCATAGGCTGTCAGGCCGACAAACACGATCACCCCGATATAGGTCACCGCCCACATCAGCGCTTCGCTTTTCAACCAGAAGTTAACCAGTGACGCCAGTACGATACCGATCAACGCCATAAACAGCATATTGCCGAAGCCGCTGAGATCGCGCTTCGTGGTGTAACCGTACAGACTCATGATACCGAACATCCCGCCGGTCACCACAAAGGTGCTGGCGATAGACGAATAGGTATAGACGATAAAGATACTCGACAGCGTCAGTCCGGTTAATGCCGAATAGAGCATAAATAGCGTGGTTGCCATTCCGGCACTGAGCTTCTGCACCATTCCGGACAAGACAAAGACCAGCGCAAGTTGGGCGATGATCAGTCCAAAAAAGGTGATTTTGCTGGAAAAGACAAACATCATCACCGCGGGCGTATTCGCCGCATACCAGGCAATAAACGCCGTCAGTAACAATCCGCAGGTCATCCAGCCGTAGACCTGCGCCATATACGTTTGCAGGCCGGAACGGGCCTGTACAATGGAATCGGATCGTGGGAATCGGTCCATGACAATCTCCTGAATCAGTATGAGCCTACAACAATTGTACTCTACCAGCGTTTTGCTGCTAGCTTATCGCTGTCACGCGCGTCTACCCAACGCTCTCCTTCTGGCGTGGCTTCGCGCTTCCAGAACGGTGCGCGGGTTTTCAGGTAATCCATAATGAACTGACCGGCATCAAACGCACTGCTGCGATGCGCGCTGGTCACGCCGACGAAGACGATCTCATCTCCAGGCCACAATTCGCCGATGCGATGAATCACCGTCACACGCCCCAACGGCCAACGCCCGCGCGCCTCTTCAACGATCTCCGCCAGCGCTTTTTCCGTCATGCCTGGATAGTGTTCCAGTGTCAACGCCTGGACGCTGTCGCCGAGGTTGTGATTACGGACTTTACCGGTAAACGTGACCACTGCGCCGTCTTCATCGCGCTCTGCCAGCCAGGGATACTCTTCCCCAACGCTGAACGGCGCATGTCCAACTACTATCCGCGTTTCCGCCATATCAGCCTCCGGTTACCGGTGGGAAGAAGGCCACTTCATCCCCTGATTTTACGGGACTGTCAAAGCTGACCAGCGTCTGGTTTACCGCCGCCAGTAGCTTGCCGTCTTCCAGAGCCAGCGCCCAACGATCGCTTTTGGCCGCCAGATGCTGGCGCAGCGCCTCAACCGTCGAAAACTCTGCCGCAACCTCTACCGTATCCGTACCCACCAGCTCTCGCACCTGGGCGAAGAAAAGTACTTTAATCATGTGCATCCGCCTTAAAGTCGCCTGACTTGCCGCCGCTTTTCGCCAGCAAGCGTACCGGACCAATCACCATATCCTTTTGTACCGCTTTGCACATGTCGTAGATGGTCAGCGCCGCCACGGAAGCCGCGGTTAAGGCCTCCATTTCGACGCCAGTTTTGCCCGTTAAACGACACAGCGATTCAATACGTACGCGGTTGTGCTCTGGCTCGGCATGCAGATTAACTTCAACCTTGCTCAGCATCAGTGGGTGACACAGCGGAATGAGATCCCAGGTCCGTTTGGCTGCCTGAATACCCGCAATTCGGGCGGTCGCGAAGACATCACCTTTGTGGTGGCTGCCGTCGATAATCATTGCCAGGGTTTCGCTACGCATGGTGACAAAGGCTTCAGCACGCGCCTCGCGTACGGTTTCCGCTTTGGCAGAAACATCCACCATGTGCGCTTCGCCAGCGGCGTTAATATGAGTCAGTTGCGACATACTTATTTCTTCAAATGTGGGTGGAAGTTACACGGACGAGTGCGGGCATCGAGCTGCGGCGCAATGATATTTTCCCAGGCGGTACGACAGGCTTTTGTCGAACCCGGCATGGCAAAAATCAGCGTTTTATTGGCCACCCCGGCAATCGCACGGGATTGCAGCGTCGCGGTACCGATCTCTTCGAAAGAGAGCATACGGAACACTTCGCCAAACCCTTCCACTTCTCTGTCGAACAGCGGCAGCAGGGCTTCCGGCGCCTGGTCACCTTCAGTCAACCCGGTGCCACCCGTAATGAGCACCACCTGGACGTCGTCGCTGGCAATCCAGGCTGAGACCTGGGCACGAATAGCGTAACGGTTTTCTTTGACAATCGCTTTATCCACTACCTGATGACCCGCTTCAAGCGCCGAGTCTCGCAGATAATGACCGGAGGTGTCGTCTTCTTCGCCACGACGACTGGAAACAGTAAGAATAGCAATGCGTGTCGGGATAAATTCAGCGCTTACCTGACTCATCTTTAATCTCCTTTTTGTAGATTAGCCGCCGATATACGAGAGGTTTTGTGTAATACCCGTATTATTCTGATGCAGAAAATGGGTCTGCTTTTTCTCCAGCAGCGCGGTCGAAATACGTTCTTCCAGCGCGGACTGTTGCGCGTCATCTTCCAGCAAATC